>JAQIJC010000001.1:2365000-2612500 GCA_036946405.1 Sphingomonas phyllosphaerae
GCGGCTGGTGTGCGCGAACGATCAATATGAGCAGCTCTTCGCGGGCTTTCCGACCCCGCCGTCGCTACCGCTGGCCGGCGATGGCGCGGGCGAGCTGGAGGTGGCGGGGCGCACCGCCTGGCGCGACGGAAAGGCGCATGTCACGCTGAAGGGCGCGGTCGGGATGATCGAGGCGACGATCGTCCGGGCGGGGCAGCAGCAGGATGTGCTGATCTGGCGCTTCGCGAGCCGCACCGTGTCGCCGGGGCTGCCGGCACGATTGATGGAGGCGCTGGACGGGGTGCTCGGCGCGCAGCTCGGTGCGGCGGGCGTCATGGCCGCGCTCATAACGGCCGAGGGCTATGTCATCTCGGCAAACGCGGTGCTGCAGATACGCGCCGCGCCGTCCGCGGATCGGCGGATCATCGGCGAGGATCTCGCCGGTTTCCTGGCCGAGGACGAGGCCGGGCTGGTCCGTTTCGTCGCGGAGGGAAGCGCCGCGACGCCGTTGCGGCTCGTGCAGATTCCGCTTGCCGACGATCCGGAAGCGACGATCCTCGTCGCGCTGATCGATAGCGATCCATCGATCGCCGGCGCGTCGGGCGACGGGATCGAGGCGCTGCTGATGCTGATGCCGTTCGGTGTCGCGCTGGTCGATCGCGAGGGGCGCTTTCTCCAGATGAACAGCGCGTTCGCGCGCGCGGCCAACGTCAATGCCGGTGCGCCGCCGATCTACCCCGGCGATCTCGTCGTGCGCGAGGACAAGAGCGCGGTTGCCGATGCGATCCGCCGCTTCGCGAGCACCGCGGCGCGCTCGACCGATCTGGCGGTGCGCCTGAAGGGGCATCCCGACGAGCCGGTCGCGCTGTCGATCGCCGCCGCGCGCGGGCTGGGCGACGCTGCGGTATTGCTGAGCCTCAAGGACAATGGCGAGGAAAACCGTCTGAAGCGCGAGGTGGCGCAGGCGACCAAGATGCAGGCGGTCGGCCAATTGGCGGGCGGTGTCGCACACGACTTCAACAACATCCTGACCGCAATCATCGGGCATTGCGACCTGATGCTGATGCGCCATTCGCCTGGCGACAGCGATTACGACGACATCCAGCAGATTCGCGCCAATTCGAACCGCGCCGCCAGCCTGACCCGGCAGTTGCTCGCCTTTTCGCGCCAGCAGACACTGCGGCCGCAGGTGTTGCAACTGCCCGACGTCGTTTCCGAGGTGTCGAACCTGTTGCGCCGGCTGATGGGCGAAACCGTGACGATGGAGGTCAAGCACGGGCGCGATCTCGGTGCGGTACGTGCCGATCCGGGGCAGCTCGAGCAGGTGGTCGTCAATCTGGCGGTCAACGCGCGCGACGCGATGCTCAGCACCGGCACCAGCGGCAAGCTGACGATCCAGACCCGTTCGGTGCCGATCGGTGAGATCCGCCGTCGCGGCGATATCATTCCGGCGGGCGATTACACCGCGCTGGAAATCTCCGACACCGGCACCGGCATCCCGCCGGAAGTGTTGCCCAAGATCTTCGAGCCGTTCTTCACCACCAAGGAAGTGGGCAAGGGCACCGGGCTCGGGCTCTCGACCGTTTACGGCATCGTCAAGCAATCCGGCGGATTCATCTTCGCCGATTCGCGTCCGGGACGCGGCGCGACCTTCACCATCTATCTGCCGGTCCACACCGCCGGCGTTCCGGATGCGGTGACCGTCGCTGCGCAAGCCAAGCAGGCCGCGCGCCACCGTTCGGGGGACCTGTGGGGCAGCGGCACGATCCTGCTGGTCGAGGACGAGGACATGGTCCGCGCGGTCGCCGAGCGCGCGCTGGCGCGGCAGGGCTATACCGTGCTCGCCGCGGAAAATGGCGAGGCGGCGATGGAGTTGATGCAGGGCGTCGACCGGCCGACGCTGGTCATTTCCGACGTGATGATGCCGTTGATGGATGGTCCGACACTCGCGCGGCAGCTGCGCAAGATCCATCCCGGAATCCCGATCCTGTTCATGTCCGGCTATGCCGAGGAGCAATTGCGGCGCTCGATCGATCTCGACAACGTCGCCTTCCTCCCCAAGCCCTTTTCGGTGCAGCAGCTTGCGGAGGCGACCCGCGACGTGCTGGTCGCGCAGGATGGGGCATCGCGGCCCGAGGCGTAAACAGCTGCCTGAAATTGGTGATCTTTCGTATCGTACTGGCCATCTGACAGCGGTTGCGTGTGCGCGAGAGCGCGCTATGGCATTCCGCCATGACGATGCGTGTGCTTTTGGTCGAAGACGAACCGTTAATTGCGATGATGCTCGAGGATTTTCTCGACGCACTCGACAAGACCCATGCCGGTACGGCCGACAGCGTCGCCGCCGCGCTGCCGATGGTCGAGGCGGGCGGTTTCGACGCCGCGATCCTCGACGTCAACCTGCGTGGCGGGGAGAAGAGTTTCGCGATCGCCGACGCCCTCGCCGAGCGCAACATCCCGTTCGTCTTTGCGACCGGCGGCGGCGGTGACGAGATCGCCGTGACGCATCGTCAGCGCCCGCGTTTGGCCAAGCCGTTCACGATCGACGGTGTCGACAAGGCGCTCAGCGAACTCGCCTGACGCATAATACTTGCGCAACGCCCGCCTTCGGCGACATAGGCGTGCGCATCATGACCCAGACCTTCGACAAGTCCCGCCTGCCGAGCCGCCACGTGTCGGTCGGCCCCGAACGCGCACCGCACCGCAGCTATTATTATGCGATGGGGCTGACCGAGGAGGAGATCGCGCGCCCGTTCGTCGCGCTCGCCTCCGCGGGCAACGACAGCGCGCCGTGCAACACCACGCTCAACGCGCAGGCCGATGCCGCGCGGCGCGGCGTCGAGCAGGGCGGCGGGATGCCGCGCCGCTTCAACACGATTACGGTCACCGACGGGATCGCGATGGGGCACCAAGGGATGAAATCCTCGCTGGTCAGCCGCGAGGTGATCGCCGATTCGGTCGAGCTGTCGGTACGCGGCCACTGCTACGACGCGCTGGTCGGCTTCGCGGGTTGCGACAAGTCGCTGCCCGGCATGATGATGGCGATGCTGCGGCTCAACGTGCCGTCGATCTTCGTCTACGGCGGCTCGATCCTCCCCGGCCGCTTCCACGATCGCGACGTGACCGTCGTCGACGTCTTCGAGGTCGTCGGCAAGTACGCGGCCGGCGCCTGCCCCTTGTCCGAGGTGCACGAGCTGGAGAAGGTCGCGTGCCCGGGGCACGGCGCGTGCGGCGGGCAGTTCACCGCCAACACGATGGCGTGCGTCGGCGAGGCGATCGGCTTGTCGCTGCCCAACAGCAACATGGTCCCGGCGCCGTTCACGACCCGCGAACAGATCGCGGTCGCGGCCGGCGCGCAGGTGATGGAGCTGGTCGCACGCAACCTGCGGCCCCGCGACATCTGCACGCGCAGCGCGTTCGTCAACGCCGCGCGCGTCGTCGCGGCGACCGGCGGCTCGACCAACGCCGCGCTGCATCTGCCCGCGATGGCCAGCGAGGCCGGGATCGACTTCGACCTGTTCGACGTTGCCGAGGCATTTAAATCAACGCCTTACATCGCTGACCTAAAACCGGGTGGCAAGTATGTCGCCAAGGACATGTACGAGGCCGGCGGCGTCTATATGTTGATGAAGACGATGCTGGCCGGCGGGCTGCTCGATGGCGAGTGCCTGACCGTCACCGGCAAGACGCTCGGCGAGAACATCGACGAGGTGACGTGGAACCCCGACCAGAAGGTCATCTACGACGTCGCGACCCCGATTACCCCGACCGGCGGCGTCGTCGGGCTGCGCGGCTCGCTCGCCCCCGACGGCGCGATCGTCAAGGTCGCGGGGATGCACCGCCTGCAATTCGAGGGGCCGGCGCGCTGCTTCGATTGCGAGGAGGACGCCTTCGCCGCGGTCGAGGCGCGGCAGATCGCCGAGGGCGAGGTCATCATCATCCGCTACGAAGGCCCCAAGGGCGGGCCGGGGATGCGCGAGATGCTCTCCACCACCGCCGCGCTCTACGGGCTCGGGATGGGCGAGAAGGTCGCGCTCATCACCGACGGGCGCTTTTCGGGCGGTACGCGCGGCTTCTGCATCGGCCATGTCGGGCCGGAGGCGGCCGAGGGTGGCCCGATCGCGCTGGTCGAGGACGGCGACCCGATCCGCATCGACGCCGAGGCCGGGACGATCGACCTGCTCGTCGACGAGGGCCTGCTCGCCGAGCGGCGGGCCCGCTGGCAGGGGCGCGAGAACGACTATGGCGCGGGCGCGCTGTGGCGCTATGCGCAGAACGTCGGCCCGGCGTACAAGGGCGCGGTGACGCACCCCGGCGCCAAGGCGGAGCGGCACGTCTTCGCGGATATCTGAGGGGCGCACATGTCTCTCAATTCGTCATCCCGGACTTAATCCGGGATCCCGCTTCTTACTTCTGACGCAATGAAGCGGGGTCTCGGATCAAGTCCGGGGCGACGAGTGTTGGCGAACGAACCGCTTCACTCCGCCGCCGCCAGCGGGTAGGCGGCGGTGATGATCCCGATCGCCGGAACCCCCGTGCTTACCGCCGCCGAGATGCGCGCGGCGGAAGCCGCCGTCATCACCAGCGGCACCAGCGTCGATACACTGATGCAGCGTGCCGGCGCAGGCATCGCCGACGCCGTCCGGCGGCTGGCCGGTGTCAACGAGGTGCTGGTCCTGTGCGGTCCCGGCAACAACGGCGGCGACGGCTATGTCGCCGCCGCGCGGTTGCACGCCGCGGGGCGCACGGTTCGCGTCGCCGCCTCCGCCGAACCTCGCACGCCCGCCGCGATCGCCGCCCGCGCCTTGTGGACGGGCGCGGTCGAGCCGCTCGCGACGGTCGCCCCCGCACCCGTGCTGGTCGATGCGCTGTTCGGCACCGGCCTGTCGCGCGCGCTAGAAGAAGACACAGGTTCGTCGCTCAAACGTTTGGTTGAACAGACTAATTTGGCCATCGCGGTTGACGTGCCGAGCGGCGTCGCCACCGACGATGGCGCGCTGCTCGGCGACGTTCCGACCTTCCACGTCACGCTCGCGCTCGGCGCGGCCAAGCCCGCGCACCTGCTCCAGCCCGCCGCCGCGCGCTGCGGCGCGGTGCGCGTGATCCCGATCGGCGTCGCAGCCAGAAGCGCCACGCACATCCTCGCGCGACCCGATCTTCGCGCTCCGGCGGTCAACGCGCATAAATTCACGCGCGGGATGGTCGCGGTCGTTCGGGGGCGGATGGCCGGCGCCGCACAACTGGCGGCGCGCGCGGCGATGCACGCCGGCGCAGGGTATGTCGAACTGCTTGGTGCGACGATCCCCGGCGCGCCGCATGCGCTGGTCCGCCGCCGCTGCGATGCGGAGGCGCTCGCCGATCCACGCATCGCGGCGCTGCTGATCGGTCCCGGGCTCGGCCGGGACGACGCGGCGCGCGTGCTGCTCGATCAGGCGCTCGCTACCGATCACCCGCTGGTGATCGACGGCGACGCGCTTCATCTGGTCAGCCCCGAGCGGCTTTGCGAGCGTAGCGCGCCGCTGATCCTCACCCCGCACGCCGGCGAATTCACCGCCTTGTTCGGCGCGCCGACCGGCAGCAAGCTTGCCGCCGCCCGCGACGCAGCGATGCGGGCACAGGCCATCGTGGTCTTCAAGGGACCCGATACCGTCATCGCCGCGCCCGATGGTAGTGCGATCATGGCCGGTGAGGCGACCTCATGGCTGTCGACGGCGGGCAGCGGCGACGTGCTCGCCGGCGCGATCGCGGCGATGCTGGCGGGGGGACGCGCGCCGCTCGACGCTGCGGCGGCCGGAGTCTGGCTGCACGCCGCGGCGGCCCGCCGGCTCGGCCCCGCGTTCATTGCCGACGACCTCGTAACGGCCCTGTCGGGAGCGCGCGCATGACCACGATCGTTCGCGTCGCCGCGCGCGGCGAGGGCATTGCTGACGATGGCCGGCATGTAGCGTTCGCCGCGCCGGGCGACTCGCTTGCCGCCGATGGCACGGTCGTTCGTGGCCCGCACCATCTCGACCCGCCGTGCCGGCATTATCCCGAATGTGGCGGCTGCCAGCTCCAGCATCTCGACGATGTCGCCTGGTCCGGATTCATCGTCGATCGCATCGCTTCCGCGCTCGAGGCGCAGGGCGTGCGCGCACCGATCCGCGCGCCAGCGCTCTCGCCGCCGCGCACGCGTCGCCGCGCCTCGCTGCACGTCGAGCCGTCGGGCCGGATCGGCTTCACCGCCGAGCGCAGCCACCAGATCGTCGATCTTCACGAATGCCATGTGCTCGCGCCCGAGCTGTTCGCCTTGGTCCGCCCGCTCAAGCGCTTGCTCCCGACTTTCAAGGCGAAACGGCGGCTCGACGTCCATCTGACGCTCGCCGACCAGGGCGTCGACGTGCTGGTGAAGGGCGTCGCGCCGGAGGGGTTGGCGCATCACGATGCGCTCACCGCTTTCGCGCAGGCGCACGGCGTCGCCCGCATCGCCTTCGACGACGGCATGGGACCGGAGGTGCGTTGGGAGCCCGAGCCGGTGACGATCACGCTCGGCGGCGTCGCGGTGCCGCTACCGCCGGGCGCGTTCCTGCAAGCGACCGTCGAAGGCGAGGCGGCGCTGGTCGCGGCCGCGCGCGAAGCCGTGCAGGGCGCGCGGGTCGTCGCCGATCTGTTCGCCGGCCTCGGCACCTTCGCGCTATCGCTCGACGCGCGCGTTTATGCGGCAGAGGGCGCGCGCGACGCGATCATGGCGCTCAAGGCCGCGGCGGGGCGTGCGCAGCGGCCAGTGTTCACCGAGCACCGCGACCTGTTTCGCCGCCCGTTGACCACGGCCGAACTCGACCGTTTCGACGCGATCGTCCTCGACCCGCCGCGCGCCGGAGCACGCGAGCAGGTGCTGCAACTCGCCGCGTCAAAGGTCGCGAGGATTGGCTATATTTCCTGCAATCCCGGCAGCTTCGCGCGTGATGCGCAGGAGTTGTGTAAGGGCGGCTACACGCTCGACTGGGTGCAGCCGGTTGGTCAGTTCCGCTGGTCGACGCACGTCGAACTGGCGTCGCGCTTCAGCCGGTCGCCGGGGTAGAGCGCCTTCACGAAGAATAGCCCGTCGGGCGGCGCGTTCAGCCCCAGCCGCCCGCGATCTGCGGCGCGCAGCGCGTCGCCAAGATCGTCGACCGACCATCGGCCCATCCCGACCAGCGCGAGGCAGCCGACCATCGAGCGCACCTGATGGTGGAGGAACGACCGCGCCTCGACCCGGGCGATCACCCGGTCGCCGTCGCGCACCACCTCGAACCAGTCGATCGACTTGAGCGGGCTCGCCGCCTGACAATGCGCCGAACGGAAGGTAGTGAAGTCATGCGCGCCAACCAGCACCTGCGCGCCCGCGTGCATCGCGGTGGCGTCGAGCGGCTGAGGGATCTGCCACGCGAGCCCCTTCTGGAAGGTCAGCGGGGAGCGACGATTGACGATCCGATATTCATAAGCGCGCGCAAGGCACGAGAATCGCGCGTGAAATTCTTCGTCCACCTCGACGCAGTCGAGGATGGCGATCGGCGCCGGCCGCAGCCGCGCGTTGAGCGCCTCGCCCAGCCGGAACGCACCGATCGGCTTGGCGATGTCCAGATGCGCGCGCATCCCCAGCCCGTGGACGCCGGCATCGGTGCGCCCCGCGCAATGCACCACGACCTGCTCGCCGGTGACCGCGAGCGCCGCTTCCTCGATCGTCTGCTGAACGCTGGGCCCATGCGCCTGCCGCTGCCAGCCCATGAACGGCCGGCCGTCGAACTCGACGGTCAGCGCATAACGCGTCACAGCTGCGTACCGACCGGGATCGGAAAGCCGCGCAACAACTCCGCCACGCTCATCACCCCGCGTCCGGCGCGCTGCACCCGCGTGGGCCGGATCGCCCTATTGCCGCACGCGATCGTCAACATGTCGTCGAGCACCTCACCCGGCGGCCCGTCCCCCGCCGCCATTTCGGCTTCGAGCACCTTCATCCGTTCGCCCTGATGCTCGAAGAACGCGCCCGGCACCGGACAAAAGGCCGCAACCTGCCGCACCACCTGCGCGGCACCCGCTCCGAAATCGATCCGCGCCTCGTCCTTGCGGATCTTTTCGGCGTAGGTGATGCCGTCCTCCGGCTGCACAACGGGCGGGTAGGCATCGGGGTCGCGCAACACCTCCGCCATCAGATGCGCGCCCATTATTGCTAGTTCTTCCGTCAGTTGTCCGGCGTTCTTGCCATCGATCGACGTCCGCCCCTCCAGCCGCACCGGCCCGGTGTCCAGCCCGGCTTCCATCTGCATGATCCCGACTCCGGTCTCGGCATCGCCGGCGAGGATCGCGCGCTGTACCGGCGCCGCGCCCCGCCAGCGCGGCAGCAGCGAGCCATGAACGTTGAGGCATCCCAGCCGCGGTGCGTCCAGCACAGCCCGTGGCAGGATCAGCCCATACGCCGCGACGACCGCGACATCGGCGTCGTGCGCCGCGAACGCCGCCTGCGCCTCGGCGTCGCGCAACGTCACCGGCGTTCGCACCGGTACGCCCAGTTCCTCCGCCCGGGCATGCACCGGTGAGCGCACCAGCTCGCGGCCGCGCCGCCCGCCCGGCCGCGGTGGCTGGCTATACGCCGCCACGACGTCATGCCCGTCCGCCACCAGCGCCTCCAGCGTCGGCACCGCGAACGCCGGAGTTCCCATGAAGATGATCCGCATCGCTTCTCTCGACACGCTGGCGGCGCGCCGCGCAACCCCCTATCTGTTCCGCATGGCATCCCCCGAGATCGAGGCGCTGACGAGCGCGCTGGCGCGGCTCCCCGGTTTCGGCCCCCGCTCGGCGCGGCGCGCGGTGCTTCATCTGCTCAAGCGCCGCGAGGCATCACTGGTGCCGTTGCGCGCGGCGTTGACGGCGGTGGAGGAACGCCTTGCAACCTGCGGAATTTGCGGAAACGTCGACACTAGCGACCCGTGCCAGATCTGCGCCGATCCGCGCCGCGATCCGCGCAGCCTGTGCGTGGTCGAGGATGTCAGCGACCTGTGGGCGCTGGAGCGCGGGCGGCTGTTCCCCGGCCGTTTCCACGTGCTGGGCGGGCGGCTGTCGGCGCTGGAGGGCGTCCGGCCGGAGGATCTCGCAATTGAGGGTCTGATCACGCGGGTCGCCGATGGCGCGGTCGACGAGGTCGTGCTCGCGATGAACGCCACGCTCGAAGGCCAGACCACCGCGCATTATCTGGTTGAGCGGCTGGAGCGCTTTCCGGTTCGGCTCACGCAGCTTGCGCACGGGCTGCCGGTCGGTGGCGAGTTGGATTATCTCGACGAAGGTACGCTCGCGCAGGCGCTGCGCGCGCGCCGCCCGGTCGCTTGACGGGCGGGCGACGCGCTTCTAGCCCCGCGCCATGGCCATTCTCCCGATCGTAGAAGTCCCCGACGCGCGCCTGCGCGAAACCGCCGAGCCCGTCGCGGACGTGAACGATGCCGTGCGCGCGATCGTCGCCGATATGTTCGACACTATGTATGACGCGCATGGCATCGGGCTGGCGGCGGTGCAGGTCGGCATCATGCAGCGGATCGTCGTGATCGATCTGCAGGAACGAGAACTGGAAGAAGGCGAGCCGCGTGAGGCGGCGCGCGATCCACGCGCGTTCATCAACCCGGAACTCACGTGGCTTAGCGAGGAAACCTCGAGCTACAACGAAGGCTGTCTCTCGATCCCGGAGCAATATGCCGAGGTTACCCGGCCGACGCGCTGCCGGGTCAAGTGGCTCGACACCACCGGTGCAACGCAGGAGGCGGAGTTCGACGGGCTGCTGTCGACATGTATGCAGCACGAGATCGATCACCTGAACGGGGTGCTGTTCATCGATCACATCTCGCGGCTGAAGCGCGGGATGTTGCTCAAGAAGCTCGACAAGCTCCGCCGGGGCTGATCCTCTGGCCGCGCGTGGCGGCAATTAACGGTTGTCGCCGGCGCCTCGTTCGATCTATGTTCCGGCAATGCTTGAATATGTCCTCGTCGCTCTCTTGGCGCTCGCCCTTGGTGCTCTGCTCGGCTGGCTCGCGGGCAAGCGCGAGGCGGCCGGCTTCCGTCAGGAGCGCGACGCACAGGTCGAGCAGTTCAAGCGCGCGATCACCGACCTCGCCAGCGCGGAGGAACGCGCTCGCGCCGCCGAGACGCTCCGCACGGAACTGACCCAGGCGCGCGACGAGCGCGAGACCGCGCGCTTGCAGGTGTCGCGGCTGGAGGCGGAGGGCCGCGCCGCCGAGCAGCGCATCGCCGACCTGCGCGCCGCCGCCGACGAGATGAGCCTGCGCTTCCGCGAGGTCGCGCAAAACGCGCTCGGCGAGGCGCAGAAGCAGTTCCTCGAACGTGCCGAGGCGCGCTTTCGGCAGGCCGAGGAGCAATCGGGGCAGGGGCTGCGCGCGCTGCTTCAGCCGGTCAACGATCGACTGCTCCGCTACGAAGAGGGCGTCGCGAAGATCGAGGCCGAGCGCCGCGACGCGTTCGGCGAGCTGCGCGGCCAGATCGAGGCGATGCGCGTCGGGCAGGAGCGTGTCTCGGGCGAGGCCGCCAAGTTGGTCAATGTGCTCCGCAACGCCCCGAAGGCGCGCGGGCGCTGGGGTGAGCAGCAACTCCGCAACGTGCTCGAATCGTGCGGACTCGCCGAGCACACCGACTTCCGCATGGAGGTGAGCGTCACCGGCGAGGAAGGCGCGCGTCTCCGTCCCGACGCGATCGTCCGCGTGCCGGGCGGCAAGTCGCTGATCATCGACGCCAAGGTGTCGCTCAACGCCTATCAGGACGCGTTCGGCGCGGTGGACGAGGCGGAGCGGCAGCTGGGGCTCGCCGCGCATGCCGCATCGATGCGCACGCACGTCAACGCGCTGGGCGCCAAGGCTTATTGGACACAGTTCGACGACGCGCCCGAATATGTCGTGATGTTCGTCCCTGGCGAGCATTTCCTCTCCGCCGCGCTCGAACATGACGCCGGGCTGTGGGATTACGCGTTCGAGCGCCGCGTGCTGCTCGCCACCCCGACCAACCTGATCGCGATCGCCCGCACCGTTTCGGCGGTGTGGCGTCAGGAGAAACTGGCGCGCGAAGCGCAGGAGATCGGCGCGCTCGGCAAGGAACTGTACCAGCGGCTCGCGGTGATGGGCGGGCATGTCGCGCGGCTCGGCAAGAATCTCGACACCGCGATGGGCGCGTACAACAGCTTCGTCGGCAGTTTGGAGAGTCAGGTGCTGACCAGCGCGCGCCGCTTCGAATCGCTCAACATCGACACCGGCAACAAGACGATCGATACATTGCCGGTCGGCGAACAGGCCGCCCGCCCGCTGACCAAGCTGGTCGCGGTAGAGGATGCGGCGGAATAGCTATGCTCGTGGCGGCGGATCAAGGTCGTCGCGATCGACAGTGATGAGCGAACGACCGAGGCGCTCGCGCGGCTGACGGAAAGCGGGAAGGAGCGCCCTCGTCGCTGCTGGCTGCCGCAGATCGCCGAAGAGGGCATCGCTCCGCACGCGGTCGACAAGCGGCTGAAGATGGCGCGCGCCGGATGCGGCGTTGCGCGGGGTCATGAAGCCGGACGATTGGCCCCGCACTGAATCGTCAACAAGCCTGCCCCGATAGAGGCGGCAGTTAACCGGCGTGTGACGCCAAGCTACGCTGGCGCACGCCGTTGGTCCGGCCGCCGGCTCGGCGCGGGGGCAGATCGCGCGCCGCCTGCGCCCCGCACCGGGCGCAGGCTCATCAGCCACGAGGCAATCGACGGCTTCGTCCGAAGCCGCCGAAGGCATCGACGATCAAATCCCCATGCGGAACGTCACGCGCACGTCGCGACCGGCCAATGGCGCAAAGTCCTTGAGCACGCTCGCGGCGCGACGTGCCTCGACGTCGAAGATGTTGTTCGCCGCCAAGAGGATGCTGCGCCGGTCGCTTCCGCCCCAAGGATGGAAGGAGAGCGAGGCGTTGACCATCGTATAGCCATCGGTCCGCGTTTCGAACGGGGCGGTGCGGTTCTGCGAGAAGGCGCGCTCCACCTCGACACGCGCGCCGCTGGTGTCGTTGCGCGCTTCGATCCCGCCAAGCAGACGCAGCGGCGGAATCCGCGGCACCGGGCTGCGGTCCACGACCTCGGCATGGACGTAATCGCCGAGCAGATCGGCGGTGATGACATGCGTGCCGATCGTCGCCAGCCGTGCCGACGCATCCGCCTCGAAGCCGTAATAGCGTGCCTTCGCCTGATCGTAGCGGAAGCACGGCAGCTCGACCTCACCCTGCGCCGCCGTTACGCACGCTGCCTCGTCGACTTGCGACTCATAGATGTAGTTGTCGAACCAATTGTAATAGGCCGACGCATCGAGGCTAAAGATCTGGTTGTGCGCGTGGAGCGTCGCTTCCAGTCCCCACGAGGTTTCCGCGCGGAAGTTGGGGTTGCCCAGCTCATAGGCCTGCGTGCCGGCATGCGGTCCGTTGGCGAACAATTCCTCGGCGGAGGGCGCGCGCGCCGTGCGCGACCCGTTCAACCCGACGCGTACCCCGTCCGCGATCGTGTAGGCCGCACCCAGCGACCCCGACCACGTTTCGAAGCTACGATCTGCACCCGTGAACCGCTCGGTTCCTTCGCGAAAGCCGGGATCGGCCGTGAGCCGCGTCTGTTCATAGCGCAGCCCGCCCTCCGCCTTGAAGCGGCCGTCCTCGAATTGCTGGAGGGTGAAGAGCCCGGTCTGTTCGGTCTGGTTGCGCGGCAGGAACGCCTCGTCGCCGACCACGTCGAACGCACGGCTGAAATATTGCACGCCGCTGGCACCCTGCCACGCGCCGCGCTTCGCCTGCACGACTTCGAGCCGCGCCTCGAGCCCCTTGTTGTAGAAGGCGGTGCCGACCGAGCCGTCTTCCTCCAGCTCGAAATGCCGGTAATCGGCATGCGCGGCGCGGATGCGGATCGCGTCGATCAGCGAACCGTGCGGCGTCACCTCGGCGCGCAGGTCGTAGCGGTTCTGCACGACATCGAGCCGCGGCGCTTCCTGCTCCTGCCCGAGCGCGGTCGCATAGCGCACCGGCACGCCGTAGAGGCTGTCGTAATGGCCGTAGGAGACGCCAAGCATCCCGCCATCGGTAATGATCGACGCGCCGGCACCGGCGGTCCACGTCTCCGCTCCGCTGTTGGGCAGCTTGCCGCTCAGCGCGGCGTTGCCGGCGAAGTCGATCGGCTCGTCACCGTCCTGCGGTGCGCCCGCCAGCGCCAGCGAAGCGCGGCGCGCGGCGCGCGACAGGATGAACCCGCCAGTGCGCAGGTCGTCCGCCTTCAGATATGATCCGTCGACGTGCAACACGAGCGGACCGGCCGCGGTCACGTCCGCCGCGCCGCCGATCGAGCGCTCGTTCGCCGCGCTGCCATAGGTGCCGATCGCATCGACCCGATAGCCGTTCTCGGGCAGCGCACGGGGGATGCGCCGGTCGACGACGTTGACCACGCCGCCGACCGCCGACGAGCCGTACAGCAGCGCCGCCGGACCGCGCAGCACCTCGACGCGCTCGGCAAGCAGCGGGTCGATCACCACCGCATGGTCGACCGAGGTATTCGAGACGTCGATGGACCCGATGCCGTCGGTCAGGACGCGGATCCGATCACCCTGGAAACCGCGCAGGATCGGCCGCGACGCGTTCGGGCCGAAGGAGGTCGCCGACACGCCGGGCAATCGTGCAAGCGTCTCGCCGATCGTCGGGCGAAGTTCGCGGGTCAGATTCGCACCGGTCAGCACCGACGTGCCCTGCAGGACGTCGGCCTCGCTGGTCTGGATCGGCGCGGTGACGATCACCTCGTCGGAACGGTGCGGATCGGACTGCCGCGCGGAACCGGCCGTCTGGGCGGCAGCGGGCAGGGCAAGCGGTGCAAGCGCGACGGCGGCAAACAACATGGTCTTCATTGGCGACTCCATCATGAGTCCCCCATAGCGCCATGTTACAACATATCAATAGCCGATAGAATCAGCCGTTCGCGTCGCGTTCGACCCCGTCGATGATCTTGCCGCCCGCCATGAACACGACGATCGTGCATGCGACGAACATGATCCAGCCCGGCGTGCCGGGGAAGCGGTGGAGATAGGTCATTCCCCGCTCGACCGCGCCGGTGGCGATCGCGTAGATCAGCATGAACGCCTCGAATTTGGTCTTGACGACGAACAGCCGCGCGAACCCGCGCCACCAGCGTTGCACCCGCGCGGTCATGCGCGAAGCTCCATCAGGCCAAGTTCGTCGACCAGCGCAGTGCGGGCGGTCGCGATCTGTCCGAGCAACGCCTGGTTGCCGAGGTCGTCGGGCGCGATCGTCTCGGGCCAATGACGCTCGATCACCATCGCGATGCGATCGAGCCGACGGTCGTCGACGAGGAACCGCGGGTCGACGGTCGCCGGATCGCAGACGACGCGCAGCCGCAGGCACGCCGGGCCGCCACCGTTCGCCATCGACTCGCGGACATCGACCACCTCGACGCGGCGAATCGGCCCGTTGCCGGCGAGATGCGCCCCGATCCATTGCCATACGCGTGGGTTGGCGCGTGCTTCTTCGGGCACGATCAGCGTCGGCACGCCATCGGGCGGAGTCACGAGTTGCGCGTTGAAGAGGTAGGAGCCGATCGCATCGCTCAGGCTCACTTCCGCCGCCCGCACCTCGACGATTTCGACCTCGGGCAGCAAGCGGCGGAGATCGGCGTAAAAGCCATCGCGATCCGCGAATGCCTGCTCGTGCGCCAGCAAAATCCGCTCGTTGGCGACCGCGACCACGTCGTTGTGGAAGGCGCCGGCGGCAATCGCCTCGACCGACTGCTGGACGAACAGCGTCCGCGCGGGGTCGAGCCCATGATGCCGCGCGATCGCGCGACTGGCCTCGACATGCTGCCGCGCCGGAAACGCGCCACCGGCGACGCCGTAGACGAACACCTCCACGCCCGGCGCATCATGCGCGGTACACAGCCGCATGTGGTTCGCCGCGCCCTCATCGCCGAACGGTGGGAGGACGGGCGGTTGCACGACGAAATGCGCGACATCCGCAAACGCGACGTGCAACTGCTCCAGCGTCGCGCGCCATTCGTGACTGCGATGCGGCATCGTCACCAGATTGGCGATGGTCAGGTGGCAGCGCCCGTCCGCGGTGTCGGGCGCGGGAGAGACGGTCGCCGCATTGGCGGCCCACATCGACGAGGCGGACAGGGCCTGCGCCTTCAGGTGCGCCGGGGCGTCATCATAATCGATCGCCAGCCGCGCCAGCCATGCGTGATCGGGGCGGGGCGGGGGGATCAGCACGCCCTGCACCAGCCCGAGCGCGAGATTGGCGCGCATCTTCGCCACGCCCTGCAACGCCGCGGCGCGCGGATGCGCGACTTGTCCGGCATTGGCGGTGGCGGCGAGATTGCCGAGGCTCAGCCCTGCATAATTGTGGCTGGGGCCGACGATCCCGTCGAAGTTGATCTCGCGTATCATATCCGTCCGATCCAGCTCACGCGGTCGCCCTCGCGCAGCCGTAGCGCCGTGGCCGCGGCCGGGTCCAGCGTCACACCCCCGTCGACCGTCCCGATGCGGGCGTAGGCGCAGCGGAAATCGGCGAGCCGTCCGGTCGCGACGAGCGCTTCGTTCTTGCCGCCCTCGCGCACCGCCACGACCGTCGCATCCTTTGCGTCGCGGACGGTGCGGATCTGGTCGGTCTTGACCGTCATCGTCGGGCCACCATCGAAGATGTCGATGTAATTCTCGTAGGCAAACCCCTCGTTCTCCAGCATCCGCATCGCCGCGCGGCCGGAAGGATGCGGGAGGCCGATCGACGCGCGGGCATGGTCGGAGAGCATCGCGGTATAGATCGGATGCTTGGGCATCAGATCGGCGATGAACTGGTGACCGTGTACCGCGTTAAATTCGTCGGCCTCCTGAAACCCCATGCCGAAGAACCGCCCGGCGAGCCCGTCCCAGAACGGCGACCCGCCCGCCTCGTCGATCACGCCCCGCAGCTCTGCAAGCGTCCGATCCGCGAAGCGCGGCCGATGCGCGCGAATGAACAGGTAGCGGCTGCGCGCCAGCAACAGCCCCAGCCCGCCGGCGCGTTCACCGGGATGCAGGAACAGCCCGCCGACCTCGCTCGCGCCCTCAAGGTCGGTGGTCAGCGACAGCATCTCGGCCCGGAATGTCCGCGCCAGCTCGCGGCTGTGCTGGGTCAGCGTGCCGAGCCGATAGCTGTAGAAGGGATGTTGCTGCCCGACATGCGTGAACAACTGGCACGTACCGCGCACCTCGCCGGTGACGTTGTTCTCGAGCATCAGCACGAACAATTCGTCGGTCAGCGAGGTGTCGTCATGTCCGAACGCGCGTGCGCTGCGCTCGAGCTTCGCGGTCAGCGCATTGCGATCCGGGGGCAGGTTGGTGAAACCGCCGCCGGTCAGCTTCGCCATCTCGTAGAGGTGCGCCAGATCGTGCGCATCGGCGGCGCGGATCACGAACGTCATGCCAGCGCTCCCTCGGCCAGTCGCAGCATCGTCACCGCCGAGAGCGCGGCGCGCTCGGCAAGGCTGTCGACGATCAGAAATTCGTCGGCGGAGTGGATCGCGCCGCCGCGTGCGCCCATCGTATCGACCACCGGCACGCCAAAGGCGGCGATATTGTTGCCGTCGCAGACGCCGCCGGTGTCGCGCCACGCGATCGGCTGGCCGAGGTCGGCCCCTGCGTCGCGGACCAGCGCGAACAGCCGCGCCGCGCCATGGTCGATCGGCTTGGGCGGACGGTTGAAGCTGCCATGGACCTCGATGCCGACGTCATACGCGGTCCGGACCGCGGCGACCGCGGCATCGATCGCGGTGCGCGCGCGCACGATTTCGGCGGCGTCGGCCGGGCGAAAGTTGACGCGGAGCACCGCGAGATCGGGGACGACATTGTTGGGACCGCCGCCCTCCATCCGCGCCGGATTGACCGCCAGCCGCGGCGAGCGTTCTTCGTGCAGCCGCACGGCCAGCGCGCTCGCGGCGACGATCGCATTGCGGCCGTCCTCCGGATTGCGCCCGGCATGGGCGGACCGACCGCGGATCACGATCGAGAAGTTTCCCGTGCCCCCACGAGCGCCGGCCAGCGTCCCGTCGGGTAGCGCGGGTTCGTAGGTCAGCGCCGCGATCTTGCCCCGTGCCGCCTCGGCCAGCAACGCAGTGGACGACAGCGATCCGGTTTCCTCGTCCGCGTTGATGACCACATCATAACCGAGCTGCGGCTTGCCCGCCTCGATCGCGAGCAGCGCTTCGAGCATCAGCGACAATCCCCCCTTCATGTCCGCCACACCGGGGCCATTGAGGATGCCGGGCTCACGCCAGCGCGACGTCTGGAAGGGGTGATCGGCAGGATAGACCGTGTCCATATGCCCGGTCAGCAGCAGCCGGACCGGCGCGTCGGGGCGGACCGACAGACGCAGATGGCGGCCATGCGCCAGCGGCACGACCTGCCCGTCCGCCCCGACGCTCTCGGTCGCGGTCGGCTCGATCAGCTCGATCTCCCCCGGCAGCGCCGCAAAGGCATCGGCCAAATCCGCCGCCATCGCCGCGCAGCCCGCGACGTTGCGCGTCCCGCTGTTGATCGCTGCCCATCGCTCGACGCGCAACAGCATCGCGGCGGCGTCGATCCTCTCCAGAGATGCCCGTTCGACGGGCGAAAGCTTGTTCATTCCGGCATCGTAGCGGGACGATGGCCGAAACGAAACACAGGGCTGATCGCCCCCGGTCGCGGGCGGTCGGTGCCTAAAAGGCGTAGACCAGTGACGCGCGGCTGGTCGTGTCGGTCGTCACCCGCCCGGCTGGCGGCTCGCTTTCATATTGCAGCGTGTACGACAGCCGCGCCGACAATGGCCCGAGCAGCTTCGCTTCGATCGCGGAGACGCTGCGGATCGTGCTGTTATAGCGTTCCCAGTACGCCGAGGCGCTTTGCGTCGCGGTGAGCCCGCTGAACAGCGTCCAGTTCAGCTCCATGCTTCCGCGCGCCGCGATGCTGCCCTGCATCGTGCGGTCGGTGAAGTCGGTCTGCCGGAAGGCCGGCCCCACCTCAATGTCGAGCGTCAGGCCGTTGCGGCGGAACACGCTGTAGCCGGCGCCTACCGAGGCCGAGTAGCGGTTGAAATAGCCGAGAAAGCGGTCGGACTCATATTGCCCGTTTCCGTAGATATAGCCGCGGTCGTTGAGCTTGTAGTTCGGCTGATAGCCGAGCGCGTACCGTTCGCGGCTGGTCACGCCGGCCGTGCGCTGGAAATCCGCCTGCGCCATGACGCGATGCCGCCAGCGCAGGCCCTCGCGGGTGAGGTCGGCGACTCCGGTGAGGCCGGTGACGTCGGAATTGCCGGTCGAGACGAACCCGCCCGCCTCGACCCGTCCGCTCCAAAGCTGGAACGCGCTGGCCTGTCGCACCCGCTCGTTGCGGGCGCGGGCACGCGCTTCCTTCCACTCGGTCGCACGGCGCAGCACCAGATCGCGCGCCCCCGGATCGCCGTTGCGCGCATATTTGACGAGCGTGTCGACGCCGGCCTCGTCGCCCGCCTGCATCGCGGCATCCAGCATCGCGCGCATTTCCGGCGAGATCTCCGGCCCGGGGATCCTGCCCAGCACGACGCCGACATCGTTGAGCACCGGCTCCGACACGTCGAGCGGCGGCGCGGTGATGAAAACCGGCTCTACCTCCAGCTCGGGCCGCTCGAGTGTCGTCTGGCGCCGCACACGCCGGGTCGTCGGGCCGCGGCGGCGCGTCTGGGCGACCGCCGGCTCCGGCAACGCGGCGAGACACACCGTCCCGATCAACACCGACAGCATCGTACGGCCTGCCGATCAGCGCGGCGGCGTAGCGTCGTTACCCGGCAGATGCGGGGCAAAGGCGGCGAGCACGTCGCGGTACAATTGCGCCTTGAACGGCACGATCAGCTGCGGGAGATCGGCGGGCGCGGCCCACCGCCACGCGCGAAACTCCGGGTGCGGCGTGTCGATATGAATATCGCTGTCCTCGCCGTCGAAGCGGAACAGGAACCAGCGTTGCCGCTGTCCGCGATACTTGCCCTTCCAGACCTTGCCGACCATTTCGGGTGGAAGGTCGTAGAAGAAGTCGTCGGGTGCCTCTGCGAGCAACGTCACCTTGTCGGCGGTGACCCCGGTTTCTTCCCACAACTCTCGCGTCGCCGCGGCCTGTGCATCTTCGCCCGGATCGATCCCGCCCTGCGGCATCTGCCATGCTTCCAGCACGTTATCGATGCGCTGACCGACGAACACCTGTCCGTCGCGATTGATGAGCATCACGCCCGCACAAGGGCGATAGGGCAGGGAGTCTGGCGCAGTCATGCCGGTCGAATAGGCTGCGTCTCGAAGTGCTTCAACCCGGTGCCTTCGCATTTGCGATATCGTGAGTCGCGGTCGCGACCGCTGCGCGCACGGCCGTCAGATACGCGGTGAGATCCCGTTGGCTGGAGGGGATCGCGCGGCGTAGCGTCGCGAAGCCGTGGATGTTGCCGCGCGCCTCCTGATAGGTGACCGGTACGCCCGCCAGCGCGAGCGCGGCGGCATAGGCGCGCGCCTGATCGCGCAACGGATCGAGCCCGGCCGCGACGATCACGGCGGGCGGCAGGTCGCGAAGGTCGTTGATGATCGGCGAGTAGCGCGCGTCGTGCGGGTCGGGTCGATAATGGTCGCCGAACCACCTCATCATCTCGCGCGTCAGCAGATAGCCTTCGGAGAAGGCGTCGAACGATGGGTAGCGGCGCGTCGCGTCGGTCGCCGGATAGATCGGTGCTTGGACGAGCACAGGTGCGTCAGCGGGCATGTCGCGCAACGCCACGCTGGCGACGATCGCCAGATTGCCGCCTGCGCTGTCGCCACTCAGTACCAGACCAGTGACGGCTTGACCCAGTTCGGCGGGGCTTCCCGCCACCCATCGCGCTGCCGCTTCGGCGTCGTCGGCCGCGGCGGGGAAGGGCGCTTCGGGGGCCAGCCGATATTCGACCGAGATCACGGGCAGGTCCAGCTGCCGGGCCATCTCCGCGGCGAGACTGGCGTGGCTGGCGACATTCCCGGCCACCCAGCCGCCGCCATGGTAGAACACTACCGCCGGTCCGGCCGATCGCGTCGCGCGCGCATCGAACAGCCGCGCGGGTAACGCGCCGGATGGACCGGGAATCGTCAATTCCCGCACCAATCCCAACTCGCCGAGTGGCGAGTCGGTGACGTCCTTCATCGCGATCATCGCCGCGCGCGCGTCCGCGACGCTCATCTCATGCGTGCGTGGGCCGGGGAGGTTGTTGAGATAGCCGAGGAAGCTCGCCACGTCCGGGCGGACGAACGGTTGTGCGGCGATGGTCGGTTCGGTCATTCGCTACTCCTGCGCGGGCGTGCCAATGCCTATCTTAGGTCGATGATCGCCATCGTCCACCATCCCGATTATGTCACCGAGGCGCCGGCCCGCAGCAGCTATCGATGGGGTAAGAATGGCGCGATCCGCGATCTGCTCCGCGCCGAGGGCGAACGGATCGTGTGGCACGAGCCCGAGCCGATGCCGCAGCGCTGGCTGGAGGCCGCGCATGATCCCGAATATGTGGCCGAAGTGCTCGCCGCACGGGTGCCTGCCGTCAAGGAACGGCGGATCGGCTTTCCCGTGACGCCGGTCGTGGCGCGCCGCGCGCAGATGGTGCCCGGCGGGACCTATCTCGCCGCCGTGCTCGCGCTGGAACAAGGTTTCGCTGCCAACACCGCCGGGGGCAGCCATCATGCCTTGTCGGACACCGGCGCAGGCTATTGCGTGTTCAACGATCTGGCAGTGGCCGCGCTTCGGCTGGTGGAGGAGGGGACGACCGCGCGCATACTGATCGTCGATGTCGACGTTCACCAGGGCGACGGTACCGCGGCGCTGACCGCCGGGCATCCGCAGATCGCCACCTATTCGATCCATGCCGAGAAGAACTTCCCGGTGCGGAAGGCGCGATCGACGCTCGACGTGCCGCTCGCCGATGCGATCGGCGATGACGCCTATCTGGCGGTGCTCGAAGAGACGCTCGCGCCGATGATCGCCGACTGGCAGCCGACCTTGATCCTCTATCAGGGCGGTGTCGATCCGTTTGCAGGCGACCGTCTCGGCCGGCTGGCGCTCAGTGAGGATGGACTCGTCCGGCGCGACCGGCTCGTCGCGCGACTGGCGAACGCCGCCGGCATCCCGCTCGCCTGTACGGTCGGTGGCGGCTACGGCGACGACGTGATGGCGATTGCGGCGCGCCATGTTCGCGTGATTTCGACGCTCGGCGAAGCATTCGCCGGAACCGCGCGGGGGAATTGTACGTAGCGCGAACGATGACTACTTTGCTTTGGCTGCGACAGGACCTGCGCCTTCACGATCAACCGGCGCTCGTCGCCGCCGCGCAGCAGGGCGCGGTGATCCCGGTCTATATCCTCGACGACGACGCGCCGGGCGATTGGCGGATCGGTGGGGCGCAGCGGTGGTGGCTTCATCACAGCCTCGCCGCACTCGACAAGGCGCTACGCGAGAAGGGCAGTCGGCTGATCCTGCGGCGCGGGAATGCGGTGTCGATCCTCGACGAATTGGTGGAGACGACCGGGGCCGAGGCGATCCACGCGATCCGTCACTACGAACCGTGGTGGCGCAAGGCGGAGGCGGCGCTCGGCGAGCGGCTATGCCTCCACGACGGCAATCATCTCGCCCCGCCGGAGCAGGTCACGACGGGGTCCGGCGGTCAGTTCCGCATCTATTCCGCGTTCTGGAAAGGGTTGCAGGAGCATTTGCCGCCCGAGAAGCCGCTCGCCGCGCCGGACGAGATCCCACCGCCCAAGAAGTGGCCGAAAAGCGACAAGCTCGCCGACTGGCGCCTGTTGCCGTCGAAGCCGGATTGGTCGGGCGGTTTCGACTGGACGCCGGGCGAGGACGCGGCATGTCGGAAGATCGCTTCCCTCGACCTCAAGGGCTATGACGATCGGCGCAACATGCCCGCCGTGGAAGGCACGTCGCGCTTTTCGCCGCATCTGCACTTCGGCGAGGTATCGCCCCGCGCGGTCTGGCATGCCAGCGGCGCGCACGACGTGACGTTTCGCAAGGAACTGGCGTGGCGCGATTTCACCGATGGCGTCGTGCTCGCCTTGCCGGATTATGCCGACAAGAACGGTCGTTCGGCCTTCGACAAGCTGCCATGGCGTACCGGCAAGGGTGCCAGAACCGATTTGCGCGCCTGGCAGACCGGGCAGACCGGCTATCCGATCGTCGATGCCGGAATGCGACAGCTTTGGCAGAGCGGCTGGATGCACAATCGCGTGCGGATGATTACCGCCTCCTTCCTGATCAAGCATCTGCTGATCGACTGGCGCGAGGGCGAACGCTGGTTCTGGGACTGCCTCGTCGACGCCGACTACGGGAACAATTCGGTGAACTGGCAATGGGTCGCCGGCACCGGGATCGACGCCAACATGTTCGGGCGGATCATGGCGCCGCTGACCCAGTCCGAGAAGTTCGACGCGGGCGACTACATCCGCCGGTGGGTTCCCGAGCTGAAGGATGTGCCGGACGAGGCGATCCACGATCCCGATGCCGCCGGCTGTCGTCCCGACTCTTACCCGGCCAAGCTGATCGGGCATCGCGAAGCGCGTGAACGCGCGCTGGCGGCGGGCAAGAAGGTGCGTTAGGGCGCGTCCGCCATGGACGCGGCCACCTCTCATCCTTCGCCTGCCCGGGGTCGTGCGCGGCTATTTGCGCCGATCTGGCGCCGCATCCTCGATCGGATCGGTCGCGGACTGCGGGAGGGCGCGATCGAGGCGCAGCTACCCGATGGAACGCAGCGGTTGCTCGGTGGCCATGCGCCGGGGCCGGTCGCGGTGGTGCGGCTGGTGCGGTGGCGGGCGCTGTGGCGGCTGGTCACCGCCGGGTCGATCGGCTGGTACGAAGGCTGGGCGGCCGGCGACTGGACCAGCCCCGATCTGGTGCCGATCTTCGATCTGTTCGTGCGCAACCGCGCCGCGCTCGGCAATGTCGCGCGCGCCAAGCATGTCGCGCGGCTTGCGGTGTGGCTCGGCCATCGCCTGCGCCGCAATCACCGCAGCGGGGCGCGACGCAACATCGCCGCGCACTACGATCTGGGGAACGACTTCTATCGCGAGTGGCTCGATGCGACGCTGACCTATTCGAGTGCGCTCGATGTGGTCGAAGGCGAGCCACTGGAAGCAGCGCAGCAGCGCAAGCTCGATGCGATTCTGACGCGCACCGCAACCAGCGCCGGGCAATCGATCCTCGAGATCGGCTGCGGCTGGGGATCGTTCGCAGCGACCGCGTCTGCGGCCGGCGTCGCGGTGCACGGGCTGACGCTCTCCACCGAGCAGCGCGACCATGTGCTCGCGCGTGGGCTGGAGGGGGTGACGGTCGCGCTGACCGATTATCGCGACGTCACCGGCCGCTATGACGCGGTCGCCAGCATCGAAATGGTCGAGGCGGTCGGACCCGAATATTGGCCTGCCTATCTGTCGACGATCGCGCGTGTGCTGAAGCCGGGCGCCCGCGCCGCCTTGCAGTTCATCACGATCGCCGACGATATCTGGGATGCCTATAATGGCAGCGCCGACTTCATCCAGCGCTATGTCTTTCCGGGTGGGTCGCTGCTTTCCGCAAGCCGCTTTCGCGCGCTTGCCGAGGCGCACGGGCTTTTGTGGCAGGACGAACATCGCTTCGGGATCGACTATGCCGAAACGCTGCTCGACTGGCGCCGCCGCTTCGACCGCGCCGCGGCCGATGGCCGGCTTCCGCCACGCTTCGACGCGCGCTTCCAGCAGCTCTGGCGCTATTACCTGATGTATTGCGAAGGCGGCTTCCGCGGCGGCGGGATCGACGTCATGCAAGTGACGCTGGTGAAGGCGAGCCCAGCCTAGCCGACCCGTTCGCGATGGTTCACCGGGAACCCCTCGGCCGCCAACGCCACGATCCGCGCCGCGACCGTCTCGGGCGGCTTGACAGAATTGGGGTCCTCACCCGGATAGGCGCGCGCGCGCATCTTGGTGCGCGTGGCCCCCGGATCGAGCACCGCCACGCGGATCTTGCTCACCTCGGCGGTTTCATCGCCATATGCCTCCAGCAGCGTTTCGAACGCCGCCTTCGACGCGCCATAGGCGCCCCAATAGGCCCGCGGCGTACGCCCGACCGATGACGTAACGCCGATCACGCGCGCGCCGGCCGAGCGGCGCAGCATCGGATCGAACGCCTGGATCAGCGCCACCTGTGCCGAGACGTTGAGCGTCAGCACCTGCGCGAGTTCCTTGGCGTCGATCGCCGGCACCGCCGCGAGCGATCCGAGCATCCCGGCGTTGAGCACCATCACGTCCAGCGCCTGCCAGCGCTCGCCGATCGCGGTCGCCAGCCGGGCGATCGAGTCGCTCTGCGCGAGATCGAGCGGCGCGATCGTCGCCGATCCGCCCGCGTCGAAGATCCGCTGCTCGACCTCTTCCAGCCCGCTGGCGGTGCGCGCGGTCAGCACGACATGCGCGCCCAGTTCCGCCAGGGCGATCGCGGTCGCCGCGCCGATCCCACGGCTGGCGCCGGTCACCAGCGCCAGTTTGTCGGCAAGCTGCTTGTTCATGGACGTCATCCCGGACTCGTTCCGGGATCCACCGTCCCGCGAACCTGTTGATCGCCACTCTTGCGGCACGGTGGATGCCGGGACGGGCCCAGCATGATGGCAGAAGCCTAGTTCACCCGTTCGGCGAGCATCGCGAATTGGTCGACCGCGCTCGACTCGTCGTGGTCGGTCAGCGTGCTCGGATAGTCGCCGGTGAAGCATGCATCGCAATAACGCGGCCGTCCGTCGGCGCGCTGCGCTTCGCCCAACGCCTTGTAGAGCCCGTCGATCGAGACGAACGCGAGACTGTCGGCGTGGATGAAGTCGGTCATTCCCCCCAGATCCAGCTTCGCCGCGAGCAGCTTGGCGCGCTCCGGCGTGTCGACGCCGTAGAAGCAGCTGTGCCGCGTCGGCGGTGAGGCGATGCGCATGTGCACCTCCGCCGCGCCGGCCTCGCGCATCATCTGCACGATCTTCAGCGAAGTGGTGCCGCGCACGATCGAATCGTCGATCAGCACGACCTTCTTGCCCTGGATCAGCGCGCGATTGGCGTTGTGCTTCAGCTTGACGCCGAGGTGACGAACCTTGTCGCCCGGCTGGATGAAGGTGCGCCCGACATAGTGCGAGCGGATGATGCCGAGTTCGAACGGGATACCCGATTCCTGCGCATAACCGATCGCGGCGGGGACGCCCGAATCGGGCACCGGGATCACGAGATCGGCGTCGACCGGCGCTTCGATTGCCAGCTGCGCGCCGATGTTCTTGCGCACCGAATAGATCGAGTGATCGTCGACGATCGAATCAGGTCGCGAGAAATACACCCACTCGAAGATGCACGGACGCGCCGCGACCTGCTCAAACGGGCGGATCGAACGCACTTCGCCGTTCTGGACGATTACCAGCTCACCCGGTTCGACCGAGCGCTCGAAGGTCGCACCGACCACGTCGAGCGCGACCGTCTCGCTGGCGAAGATGTACGTGTCGCCCAGCTTGCCCATCACCAGCGGACGAATGCCCAGCGGATCGCGGCACGCGATCATGCCGTCCGGCGTCATCACGATCAGCGCATAGGCGCCCTCGACCTGCTTCAGCGCGTCGATGAACTTGTCGAGCAACGTCCGATACTGGCTGGTCGCGACCAAATGGATGATCGTCTCGGTATCGGAGGTCGACTGGAAGATCGATCCACGCCGCACCAGCTCACGACGCAGGCGCATCGCATTCGAAATGTTGCCGTTGTGCGCGATCGCGAACCCGCCCGATTGCAATTCGGCGTAGAGCGGCTGGACGTTGCGCAGCGCGGTTTCGCCGGTCGTCGAATAGCGGACGTGTCCGCAGGCGACGTCGCCGGCAAGGGCGCGGATGACCTCGTCGCGGTCGAAATTCCCGGCGACATGGCCCATCGCGCGATGCGTATGGAAGAGGTGGCCGTCGAAGCTGGTGATGCCCGCGGCCTCCTGGCCGCGATGCTGGAGCGCATGGAGGCCCAGCGCGACGAGCGCGGCCGCGCCCTCCGAGCCGGAGGCACCGAAGATGCCGCATTCCTCGTGGAGATGATCGTCGTCGAACGGATGTGTCGTCAGCATAAGCGGTGGGGGCTCGCGTTGTGCGGGGCCGCATATAGCGACGGTCGCGCAAATGTCATCAATTGCCGGGGATCGGTCGACGATATCGTGCGTTGTGACGCGCCTTCGCCTGTTCTACGCGGTTTCCGCATGAGCGATCCGCGTGAAGATGGCAGTGATTTCCTGCCCAAATTCGATGCCGCCGGACTGGTGACGGCGGTCGTGACCGATCGGGCCAGTGGCGGATTGCTGATGGTCGCGCACATGAACGCCGCAGCGATCGAAGCCACACGCGCGAGCGGAGAGGCCACCTTCTTCTCTCGCAGCCGCGGAAGGCTTTGGAAGAAGGGTGAAACCTCCGGCAATATCCTGCGGGTGGTCGAGATACGCGTCGATTGCGACCAGGATGCGCTGTGGATCATCGCCGATCCGACCGGCCCAGCTTGCCACACCGGCGCACCGAGCTGCTTCTATCGGCGCCTGACCGATTCGGGGCTGGAGCGCGTCGGCTGATGATGCGTGCGGCGATCGTCCTGTCGCTGTTGCTCGTAGGCTGCTCGTCCGCCCCCGAACCGGTCGACGACGACGCGGCGGGCAGGGCGCTGGAGGCGGCGGCGCACAAGGCGGGGATCGTCGGCGACATCGCCGATGCGACCGGCGTCTACGCGGTTGGTGAGGACCGGCTTTGCATGACCGGCGCAGCGCCGCGCTACCGGATCGGCGTCAGCGTCGACTTCGGCGACGGACAGCGCTGTATCGCGCACGGCACGGCACAGGGAAGGGGCGCGCTGGCGATCGACCTCGGTGACGGCTGCCGCCTTACGGCAACCCACAATGGCGATCGCTTGCTGTTCCCGGTCCGCGCCCCGGCCGGCTGCGCGCGATATTGCCAAGGTCGCGCGACGCTCGACACGCTCGCGCTCGACCGGCTGAGCGAGGCAAGTGGCGAGGCGACGCGGTTGCGCGGGGCGGACGGCAAGTTACTGTGCGCTGATTGACGTTCACGTAAGGGGAAGGTATGTCGGGTTCCATGAGCGCTTCTGCTGCCTATGCCGTTGTTTCCCCGCGGCCCGACCGCGACAGCTTCACGATTACCGATCTGTCGGCGGAGTTCGGCGTTACGCCGCGTGCGCTGCGTTTCTACGAAGACGAGGGGCTGATCGCGCCGGAGCGGCGCGGGCTGGTCCGCATCTATTCGCACCGTGATCGTGCGCGGCTGGCGTGGATCCTGCGCGGCAAGCGCGTCGGGTTCAGCCTCGCCGATATTCGTGAGATGATCGACCTCTACGATCTCGGCGACGGCCGCCAGACGCAGCGTGCGGTGGCGATCCAGCGCTGTCGCGACCGGATCGCGGCGCTCGAACAGCAGAAGCACGACCTCGACGCCGCCATCACCGAGCTGACCGAATTCGTCGGCGTGCTCGATGGTGGCGCAAGCAAGAAAGAGTGAGACGATGCCGCAGTACACGCCGCCGATCCGCGACACCCGCTTCGTGCTCGAACATGTCGTCGGGCTGGACCGCTACGCCAACGTCGCCGGCTTCGCTGCGGCGACTCCCGACACGGTCGAGGCGGTGCTGGAGGAAGGCGGTCGGTTCGTTGCCGAAGTGCTGTTCCCGCTCAACCAGTCGGGCGATCAGGAAGGCTGCACCCGCCACGAGGACGGTAGCGTGACGACGCCGAAGGGCTTCAAGGAAGCCTATGCCAAGTTCGTCGAGTCGGGCTGGGGCACGCTCAGCGCGCCAGAGGCGTTCGGTGGGCAGGGGATGCCGCATGTCGTCTCGACCGCATTCCAGGAATATATGATCTCCGCCAATATGGCGTTCGCCATGTATCCCGGCCTCGCGCACGGTGCGATCGCCGCGCTCGTCGTGAAGGGCAGCCCCGAGCAGCAGCAGAAGTATCTGCCGCGAATGGTGTCGGGCGAATGGGGCGGCACGATGAACCTGACCGAGCCGCAATGCGGCACCGATCTCGGGCTGATCCGCACCCGCGCCGAGCCGCAGGCCGACGGCAGCTACAAGATCACCGGCACCAAGATCTTCATTTCGGCGGGCGAGCACGATCTGACTGACAACATCATCCACCTCGTGCTCGCCAAGACGCCGGGCGCGCCGGACAGCTCGAAGGGTATCTCGCTGTTCGTGGTGCCCAAGGTGCTGGTCAACGACGATGGATCGTTGGGCGAGCGCAACGCGGTGTCGTGCGGCTCGATCGAGCACAAGATGGGCATTCACGGCAATTCGACCTGCGTCATGAACTATGACGGCGCGACCGGCTGGCTGGTCGGCGAGGAGATGAAGGGGCTCGCCGCGATGTTCATCATGATGAACGCGGCGCGACTGGGCGTCGGCTTGCAGGGCCTCGGTGTGGCGGAAACCGCGTACCAGAACGCCGTGCAGTACGCGCAGGATCGCCGGCAGGGGCGCGCGCTGACCGGTCCGGCCGAGCCGGGCGAGAAGGCCGACACGCTGTTCGTTCATCCCGACGTGCGCCGAATGCTGATGGATGCGAAGGCGTGGACCGAGGGGCTGCGCGCCTTGTGTCTGTGGGGCGCACTTCAGGCCGATCTCGAGCACAATGCCGCTGCCGAGGAGGATCGTCAGCTGGCAGGCGATCTGCTCGGGCTGCTCACCCCGGTCATCAAGGGCGTCGGCACCGATCGCGGCTATCAGATCGCGACCAACGCGCAGCAGGTTTACGGCGGCCACGGCTACATCCGCGAATGGGGGATGGAGCAGTACGTCCGCGATGCGCGGATCGCGATGATTTACGAAGGCACGAACGGCGTGCAGGCGATGGACTTGGTCGGCCGCAAGCTGGCGCAGAACGGCGGCCGCGCGGTGCAGGCGTTCGGGCGGCTGGTGATGGAAGAGATCGTGGAGGGCAAGAACAACCCCGCGGTTGCCGATCTCGCGCAGCGGCTTGAGAAGGCTGCGGGCGAGTTGCAGGCGGCGACGATGTGGTTCCTCGCCAACGGCATGAAGGACCCGAACAACGTCGGTGCGGGCGCGGTGCCGTACATGCATCTGGTCGGCGCGGTCGCGACCGGGCTGATGTGGCTGCGCATGGCGACCGCGGCGGCGAAGCTGAAGGACGAGGGGCAGGGCGATGCCGCGTTCCTCGACGCCAAGCTGGTCACCGCGCGCTACTTCGCCGAGCGTGTGCTGCCTGAAGCGGGTTCGCTGCGCCGGCAGATCGAAGGTGGGTCGGAGGCGATCATGGCGCTGCCGCCGGAGATGTTTGCCGCGGCGTGATTTGTCGCGAGTGGGCGGGGCTGCATGGCTGTGGCCCACCCTGCTGTCATTGCGAGCGTAGCGCAGCAATCCAGAGCGTCCTGATCCGGCTCCGGGTTGCTTCGCTGCGCCCGCAATAACAAACGACAGGCGGGGCTTCGGCGACAATCCGTCGCCGATGTACAGCGTGGCGTGCAGCTCGTCGTCTTAGCCGGAACAACGGGCAAAAAAATAGCGGCCCGAAGGCCGCTATTCCTTACCCCCGGAGGAGCAGGTCAGCTTAGTTGCTGTCCGAGCTATCGTCTTCGTCAGCGACGACGACGATACCGGCCACAACGGCCGCAGCTGCCAGAACGGCAACGATCACGCCGCCACCGGCGAGCTCGTTCTTCTTGGCCGACGGAGCCGAAGCGCGGACCGACTTGGCGACCGACAGGCTGGCTGCCGAGTTGGCAGGCGCGGCCATCGCCGGAGCAACCGCCATCGTGGCGGCGGCAGCAGCGAGCATATACTTGGCAATACGCATGATGAACTCCCTTTGCGTGCAGGGCATCTCATAACTACGCGTGCGCGAAATGCAAGCGTCGATTGCCGCGGTGCATCATGTGTTCAGGATCCATGTTTCACGATCCTCGATGCCCAGCGCCGTGAGCTTGCCCGAGGCATAAGCGCCCGTATCCACGCCGATCCGGTTGGGTCGACGATCGACCTCCGCGGTAATCGTGTGACCGTGCACGATCATTTTCGAATGCGCCCCGCGATGTTCGAGAAAGCTGTCGCGAATCCAGCGCAGGTCGCTGGGTTTCTGTTCGTCGAGCGGTACGTCCGGCCGCACCCCGGCATGGACGAACGCATAGTCGCCAGAGACGATCAGGTCCTCGAACCCGTCGAGAAACGCGCGATGCTCGGCCGGCACCACCATCGACAGCCGTTCGGCAAGCTGTGGGTAATCGAGCGAATCATATTCGGCGCTGTCGATGCCGTAACTGAGCACCGTTTCCTTGCCGCCGACGCGACAGAACATTCGTAGCGCGTCCTTGGCGCCGTCCAGTGCGTGCAGGAACAACTCCTCGTGGTTGCCCTTCAGGAACCGGATACGGGGTCGCTGCTCCGCCAGCGCCATCAGCCGCGCGATCACGCCCGCTGAGTCGGGGCCGCGATCGACCAGGTCGCCGAGGAAGATCAACGTTGTTTCAGCGGCGCCGCGCGCTGCGTCGTCGGCGTCGATCATCTCCAGCAATTGGTCCAGCTCGAAACGGCAGCCGTGGATATCGCCGATCGCATAAATTCGGCTTCCCGCTTCTGGCGCGAAGGCAGGGCCGGGAGCGACGCGGGACGAACGAAACAGCTTCTTGAGCATGGAGAACGCAAAAACCGGCGATGTCGGGATGGAGCGGGTGCTTAGGCGAAACGCCCGGCGATCGCAAGCGCGGCACTTGTGAGGCGCGGGACGCCTGATCGCTATGCTATCGAATTGCTTACGCGATCGGCCCCCGGTAGAGAGCCCGCGCCAACAGGAGGACCGAATGACCATCAAGCCGGTACGCAAGGCGATTTTCCCCGTAGCGGGGCTCGGCACCCGTTTCCTGCCCGCCACCAAGGCGATGCCCAAGGAAATGCTGACGGTGGTCGACAAGCCGCTGATCCAATATGCCGTCGAGGAAGCGCTGGAGGCGGGGATCGAGCAGATCATCTTCGTCACCGGGCGCGGCAAGGGCGCGCTCGAGGATCATTTCGACATCTCGTTCGAGCTCGAGACGACGATGCGCGCGCGCGGCAAGAGCCTGTCGGTGATCGAGAACATCCGCCAGCAGCCCGGCTCGCCGGTCTATGTCCGCCAGCAAGAGCCGCTCGGGCTCGGCCATGCGGTGTGGTGCGCGCGCGACATCGTCGGCGATGAGCCGTTCGCGGTGTTGCTCCCCGACGAGCTGATGGTCGGCACGCCGAACTTCATGGCGCAGATGGTGCAGGCCTATGACAAGGTCGGCGGCAACGTCATCGGCGCGCTCGAAGTCGCGCCGGAAGAAACCGACAAATACGGCATCATCTCGCCGGGCGCGCGCGACGGTGCGCTGACCGAGGTGACCGCGCTGGTCGAGAAGCCCGCCAAGGGCAGCGCGCCGTCGAACCTGATGATCCCCGGCCGCTACATCCTCCAGCCCGAGGTGATGAAGATCCTCGACGCCAAGGAAAAGGGCGCTGGCGGCGAGATCCAGCTGACCGACGCGATGGCCAAGCTGATCGGGCAGCAGCCGTTCCACGGCTTCACCTTCAACGGTGAGCGGTTCGATTGCGGCGACAAGACCGGCTTCGTCACCGCCAACCTCGCGCTGGCGATGGCGCGTGGCGATATCGGCCCGGCGGTGCGCAGCTTCGCCGAAGCGCGGCTCGGCTGATCCTTACCCGCGTGTCGCGCCGCACGCGCGGCACGCGGGATCGGGCGGCAAGACCAGCGTACGAAAGCGCAGCGACAGGAAGTCGAGCAGCATCAACCGTCCGGCGCTGTCATCGCCGAACGGCGCGATCTGGCGGATCGCCTCCAGCGCCGCCATGCTGCCGACGATCCCGGTCACCGGTCCCAGCACGCCTTCCTCCGCACAGGTCAGTGCATCGCGCGCCGGCGCATCGCCGACGAAGCAGCGGTAGCACGGCTTGCCTGCCTCCCAGCCGCGATAGACGCCGAGCTGTCCCTCGAACCGCCCGACCGCCGCCGAGACGAGCGGGATGCGACGCGTCAGTGCGGCATCGGCGACCAGCAGCCGGGTGTCGAAATTGTCGCAACCATCGGCGATGACGGCCGGTGCATCGTGCAGCATCGATCCGATGGTTTCCGCGGCCACTCGCGCAACGATCGCCTGCGCGGAGACGTGCGGGTTGAGCCGCGCCACCGCCTCGGCGGCGAGCTCGGCCTTGGCACGTCCGACATCCGCGGTCGTGAACAGCGTCTGGCGTTGCAGGTTGCTCAACTCGACCCGATCGTCGTCGACGATCGTCAGACGACCGACCCCCGCCGCCGCCAGATACTGGATCACCGGCGATCCGATCCCACCGGCCCCGATCACCAGGACATGCGCGCGCGACAGCCGCAGCTGCCCGGCGCCGCCGATCTCAGGCAGCACGATATGGCGCGCATAGCGTGCGAGTTCGTCGGGGCCGAGCGTCATGGCTCGCTCAGGGCGACCGTCGTGACATACCATGTGTCGGAAGAGGGCGGGGGCATCTTGTCCCGCGCGGCACTCAGAACAATACCGGCGGCGAACTGTTCCACTACCGGGCAACCGATCGCGCGTGGCACGATCCGGCGCACTTGGCCGCTCTGCGCGATCAACACCACCAGATCGAGCATCCGCGCTTCCGACGGCAACGTGCAGCGCGCCGCCGCTACCTCTCGCCGGACGAACTCGGTCAGTCGTGCCGGCGGCGCAGCGGCAAGGCCAAGTTGCAGCCGCGGCAGCGACGTCCACTCGGTCGGCGGGTTAAGCGAGGAAAGCTGCCCGAGCAGCAACAGCGCGGCGAGGATCATCGACCTGTCGACCCGAACCCGCCCGCACCGCGATCGGTCGGGTCGAGCGCATCGACTTCGATCATGCTGGCAAGCGTGACGGTGGCCGGGACGAGCTGCGCAATGCGTTCGCCGCGACGGATCTCGAAAGGCTCGTTGCCAAGATTGGCGAGGATCACCTTGATTTCCCCACGATAGTCGGCGTCGATCGTGCCGGGCGTGTTGAGGCAGGTGATGCCGTGCTTCAACGCCAGCCCCGACCTCGGGCGCACTTGAACCTCGAACCCGGCCGGAATGGCGATCGCGAAGCCGGTGGCGATCGCGCCACGCGCGCCAGGTGCCAACGTCACGTCCTCGGCGGCGACCACGTCCATCCCGGCCGCGCCCGCTGTCGCGTAGACGGGCAACGGCAGTCCCTCACCATGCGGCAAGCGGCGCAGCGCAATGCTGATCGGTTCAGAGCGCATCGGCAATCCTGTCGGCAAGTCGTTCGGCTACAGCGGTTTTGGGAAGGCGTTCCCAGCTTTCGATGCCCTCGGCGGTGACGAGGTGGACGGTATTGGCATCGCCACCCATCACATCGCCGGATACGTCGTTGGCGACGATCCAGTCGGCACCCTTGCGCCGCCGCTTGGCCTGCGCATGGTCGAGCACCTGCTCAGTTTCGGCCGCGAACCCGATCAGCAATCGCGGCCGACGCGGATCATGCGCCAGCGTGGCCAGAATGTCCACGTTGCGCGCGAGACGAAGCGGCGCGGGCGCCTCTTCGCCCTTCTTCAGCTTCTGCGGGGCGATCTGCTCGACCCGCCAATCCGCCACGGCGGCGACCATCACCGCTGCATCGGCGGGCAGCGCCGTCGCAACCGCATCTGCCATTTCCGACGCCGTTTGAACATCCTGCCGGATGACGTTCAGGGGGGTCGGCACGTCGACCGGACCGGCGATCAACGTGACCCGCGCGCCCCGCCGCGCCAGCGCCGCCGCGATCGCGAACCCCTGCTTCCCCGACGAGCGGTTGGCGATGTAGCGTACCGGATCGATCGGTTCGTGGGTCGGGCCGGCGGTGACGATGACGTGTCGTCCCGCCAGCGAACGAACCGGCGGTGCCAGCGCAGACGTGATTCGCGCGACGATCGCCGGGACCTCCGGCAGGCGACCCGGTCCGAATTCGCCGCATGCCATCGCGCCCTCGTCGGGCTCGATCACCGTAATGCCGTCGGCGCGGAGTTGGGCGACATTGCGCTGTGTCGCCGGGTGCAGCCACATCCGGACATTCATGGCCGGCGCGATCAGTACCGGCTTGTCGGTCGCCAGCAGCAAGGTCGTGGCCAGATCGTTCGCGAATCCGCCCGCCATGCGGGCGATCAGATCGGCGGTGGCGGGGCAGACGACGACCAGATCGGCCTCGCGGCTGAGGCGGATATGCCCCATCTCCGCTTCGTCCTTCAGGTCCCACAATGTCGTATGGACCTTGTTCTCGCTCAGCGCCGCAAGGGTCATGGCGGTGACGAAATGCGCTCCGCCGTCGGTCAGGACACAACAAACGTCATGTCCCGCGGCGCGCAAACCGCGGATCAGCTCACACGCCTTGTACGCGGCGATTCCGCCGCCGACGATCAACAGGATCCTGCTCATCGCGTCATCCTCGTCACCGTTATTCGTCGCCGCACGACCGTGCGGCGAACCAGCGTCACCAGACCGGCGGGGGCGAGCGCCAGACCGGGCGCAACCAGCGCCGTCGCGAGGGTCGCCGATCGAATCCCCAGCACGCCGTCCAGCGCCACGCCCGCCACCAGCAGCGCCAGCACGCGTGGGCCCAGCGGATCGGCAAGTACCGCCCAGCCGAAGACCGCGAGCACCAGCAGCAGCGCGCCGATCCCGCCGGGCGCATCGGGGAAGGCGGCCCCGACCAGCCGCGCCAGCGCACCCTCGGGCGCCAATGTCACGGCCGGAGCATGGGGTGTTCCCAGCGTATGAAGATGCAGGCCGAGCGCGCACGCCGCGACGATCAGCGCGGCCAGCCAATGCAGCGGCTCGCCACGGTCGCCGTCAAGCAGCGCCAGCGCACCCATCGCCATCAAGGTCACCAACGCTGCTGGATCGATCAGCGCCGCGGCGCAGGCGACGGCGACCGATGTGGCCACCCGTTTGCGGTCTCGTGCGACCAATGCGATGGCCGACAGCAAGGCCGCGGCGCCGGCGTGCGGTGCCGTCAGCCATAGCGCCGCCGTCGCCACGATCCCGAAGGCGAGCAGGCTGACGATCAACAGCGCCCCGCCGCTACGCGCCAGCAGCGCGCCGAGCCGCAACCCGCCGAGCCACAGCAAGATCGTCAGCCCGGTCGCGACCAGCGCGGTCAGCGCCCAGGGTGGCATCGCCCCTGCGACCACCGCCAGCGTCGATGGCAGCATCCGGGCGGCGCGTGCGTCCGGTTCGGTGCGCAGCAGGTCGCGCGCGGCGTCGTAATAGTCGCCGCCATGACGCAGTGTCGCGACGATCGCGTCGTGCAGGAACTCCGGTGGCGTGGTGGCCCCGCGCAGCAGCAACGCCGCGACGACCAGCGCCGACAGCAGGGACGCCAGAAGCGCGCGGGCCGAGCTGTAGCCGAGTCCGGTCAGCCGGTCCGGGGTCACCAGCCAGCGCCCCGCCGGTCCGGATCGCCCCGGCGCGGCTACCATCCGCCCGCGAGCATCATGCCCGCGACGCCTGCCAGCATGCCGAGCGTGCCGACCAGCGCATAGCGCCACCCGCCACCGACACGGACGCGTTCGATCTCGCGCAGCGGCGGGCGCGGCGGTGCGCCGCCGGGGGCAGGGAAGCGCGCCTCGATCCGCCGCACCAGCTCGGGCAGCCGCGCCAGCGTCCGCACGTCCGCGACCAGCCGGTCGGCGATCGCCGCTTCGGGGCCGAGTTCGGTCCGGATCCAGTCCTCGACCAGCGGCGCGGCGGTCACCCACAGATTGATGTCGGGATCGAGCCCGGTCGCGACACCCTCCACCATCACCATCGTCTTTTGCAGCAGCAGCAGGTGCGGCTGCGTCACCATATCGAAATCGCGGGTGATCCCGAACAGCCCGTCGAGCATCATCCCGATCGACATGTCCTTGACCGGCAGCCCGCGCATCGGCTCGCCGACCGCCCGCAGCGCGGTCGCGAATTCCTCGACGCTGTGGTGCGAAGGGACATATTGCGCCTCGAAATGGATCTCGGCGACGCGGCGGTAATTGCCGGTGATCAGGCCGTAGAGGATCTCGGCGAGCCAGACCCGTGCACGTCGGTCGATCCGCCCCATGATCCCGAAGTCGATCGCGGCGACGCAATTGCCCGGCAATGCGAACAGATTGCCCTGGTGCATGTCGGCATGGAAGAAGCCGTCGGCGATCGCCTGCCGCAGGAAGGCATGGACCAGCACGCGCGCCAGCTCGGGCAGGTCATAGCCTGCCGCGACCAGCGCTTTGCGGTCGGACAATTTGATGCCGTCGATCCATTCGATCGTCAGCACCTCGCCGGTGGTGCGCGCCCAATCGACCGCGGGGACGAAGAAGTTGCGCTCCGAGGTCATCGTCTCGGCCAGCTCGGACGCCGACGCCGCCTCGCGGGTGAAGTTCAGTTCGCGCGCGGTCCAGCGCTTGAACGTCTCGATGACCAGACGCGGCTGGAGCCGGGCGATCTCGCCGCCCATCGGCTCGATCTGCGCCGCCGCCCATTCATAGGTTTCGATCGCGCGCGCGAAATCGTCTTCGACGCCGGGGCGCAGCACCTTGACTGCGACTCGCCGCCCGTCGGTGGTGACCGCGCGATGTACCTGCGCGATCGACGCCGCGCCGACCGGCACCTCGTCGATCTCGCTGAACAACGTTTCCAGCGGGCGGCCGAAGCTGCCGCGCATCGTCTGCGCGATCGTCGCATAGGGGACGGGTGGCACCGCGTCCTGCAACCGCAACAGGTCTGCCGCCGCCGCCTCGCCGACCAGATCGGGGCGGGTGGCGAGCGTCTGGCCGAACTTGATTGCCGCCGGCCCCAGCGCCTCGAACGCATCGGCATAGCGCGGCACCTCGGGCACGCGCGCACCCAGCCGCGCCACCCGCAGCAGACGGCGCAACCGCGGCGGCGTATTGAGGTCGCGCTCCAGCCCGCGCAGCGCACCATGGCGCGCCAGCGTCCGCCCCCATTTCAGGAGCCGCCAGGTGTGGACGAGCGAGGAGGTCAAATCTTCCAGCCGCTGTGGATCGCGACCAGCCCACCCATGATCGGCTCGACCTTCGTCTGAACGAACCCGGCGTCGGCGACCATTCGCTCGAACGTCGGCATGTCCGGGAAGCGGCGGATCGACTCGATCAGGTAGCGGTAGCTGTCGGCATCGTTGGCCAGCAGCTGCCCAAGCTTCGGCACCAGATGGTGCGAATAGGCGTCATAGACCTCGGCGAACCCCGGCCAGACGTTGGTCGAGAATTCGAGGCAGAAGAACCGTCCCCCGCGGCGCAGCACGCGATGCGCCTCGCGGAGCGCCTTGGGGATATCGGTGACGTTCCGGATCCCGAACGCGATCGTATAGGCGTCGAAGAAGCGATCCGGAAAGGTCAGCGTCTCGGCATTGGCCTCGGTCCACACCAGCCCGTCGATCCCGCGCTGCTGCGCGCGGCCGATCCCGACCTCCAGCATCTCCGGATTGATGTCCGCGACCGTCACAGAGGCGCCGCCTTCGGCGAGGCGAAAGGCGATGTCGCCGGTGCCGCCGGCCATGTCGAGGATCTGCTCGCCCGCACGCGGCTTCACGCGCCGCACGAAGCGGTCCTTCCACAGCCGGTGCATGCCCCCGGACATGGCGTCGTTCATCAGGTCGTAGCGGCTGGCGACATTGGAGAAGACCCCGCGTACGCGGGCGGTCTTCTCGGTCGGGGTGACGTCTTCGTAGCCGAAGGAGACGGTTTCGCTCATGGCGCTCGCTCTAGCCGCCATGATAGCGAGCGGCTAGAGGGCAGACATGCCGGAATTGCCAGAGGTTGAAACCACCGTGCGGGGCCTGCGCCCGGTGCTGGAAGGCGAGGTGCTGACCCGTGTCGAGCCGCGCCGCGACGATCTACGCCGCGCCTTTCCCGCCGACCTGCGCCAGCGGCTGACCGGGGCGCGCGTCACTGGGCTGCGGCGGCGCGCCAAATATGGCGTGATCGACACCGATCGCGATGATTCGCTGATCTTCCACCTCGGCATGTCCGGACGCTGGCGCGTCGATCCGACCGAGTTGTTGCCACACGACCATCTCGTGCTCGCGACCGGAGCGGGGCGGGTGCTGGCGCTCAACGACCCGCGGCGCTTCGGCTCGGTCGACCTGCTGCCTACCGCCGAGATAGCGGACTTTCCGGCGTTCCGCCTGCTCGGCCCCGAGCCGCTGGGCGCGGATTTCACGGCCGAGCACCTGCGGCTCGCGCTGGCCGGGCGACGGCTGTCGATCAAGCTCGCGCTGCTCGACCAGCGGATCGTCGCCGGGCTCGGCAACATCTACGTGTGCGAGGCGCTGTACGACGCGCGCATCGATCCGCACACCCCCGCCGGGTCGCTCGACGCGCCGGCGCTCGCGCGGTTGGTGCCTGCGGTCCAGCTGGTGCTGGAGGCGGCGATCAAGGCGGGCGGCTCGACGCTGCGCGATTATGCGCGGCCGGACGGCGATCTGGGCTATTTCTCGAAGCAATTCGCGGTCTACGGTCGTGCCGGCGAGCCGTGCGCGTGCGGCGGTACGGTGGAGCGCTATGCCGAGGGCGGACGCTCGACCTTCTGGTGTCCGCGCTGCCAGCGGAGTTGACGCTGGTGCGTGGCCGGGCTATGGGCCGCGCCTTACGAGGGTGCAGGGCTTACCCAGCGCCTTTTTCCATCGATTCGAAACTTATCAGAGGACGTTCATGGCGAACACGCCGCAAGCCAAGAAGCGCATCCGCCGCAACCAGCGCCGGGCCGAGATCAACGGTGCCCGTGTGGGCCGTATCCGTACCTTCGTGAAGAAGGTCGAGGCCGCGCTGGCAGCGGGTGACAAGACCGCGGCGACGACCGCGCTGGCAGCGGCGCAGCCGGAGATGCAGCGCGGCGTGGCGAAGGGTGTCCTTCACCGCAACACCGCCTCGCGCAAGTTCTCGCGTCTGACCAAGCGGGTTGCCGCGCTGGCCTGATCGCCGGCGACAACACGGACGACATCGACGCCCGTCGGGTTTGCCCGGCGGGCGTTTTTGCGTGTGCGATCAGCCGCCTCAGGAACAAAACAGCACCTCTCCAAAAGGCTTGGAATTCCTGCGATTCGCGTATGGCGACTTTCGATGATCTCCAAAATACCCTAGAGATATCAATGGCTTACGAGATTTATGACGCATTTGTGCCGCTGGCGACGAGTCAATCCGCTTTATTTCGGGATCGTACCCGTTCGCGGGCTTGATCGACTCACCCGCCTGTTCCTAATCCTCTCGAACCGCGCCGCCGTCCGTGCTGCGCGGCACAAGGACAATGTCTGGAAGCCTACGCGCTAGGGGCCGCGGGCGGGGGGACGTTTGACTTTTTGAATGCGCGGGCCGCGAACCATGTGGTTGCGGCAACAGGAGAATTGTGCGTGGCGCCGATGGTCGAAGCCGATGACGGGTTGAGCGAACTGGCCCGGGCCTGGGCCCGGGTCCGCGCCAACCTGCGCCGCTCGGCCGGTGCACGCGTGTTCGATCAATGGCTTGCTCCGATTGCGCTGGCGGATGGCGACGACGCGCTGGACGTGCGGCTCACCGCGCCCTCGGCGTTCATGACCAACTGGGTCAAGAGCCACTATGCGGATCGGCTGGTGCACGAGTTCCGCACCGTGTTGCCGGGCGTGCGCAGCGTCGCGATCGACACCGCGGTGCGGCCTGCTGCACCGGTGGTGCTTGCCGCGCCCGTCGCCGCCGTGACAGCCCTGCCGACCGCTGAGCCTGTCGCCCATACGGTCACCGCCGAGCGGCCGTCGCTCGATCCGCGGCTGACCTTCGAGCGTTTCGTCGCGGACGCATCGAACATGGTGGCGCTGAACGCCGCGCAGGCGCTGGCAGCGCCGGGCGCGGTACGCTTCAGCCCGTTGTTCCTCCATGGCGGCACCGGCCAGGGCAAAACCCACCTGCTCAACGCAATCGCGCATCGCTTCCTCGCGGATCACCCGCAAGCACGCGTGATGCTGATGTCGGCCGAGCGCTTCATGTTCGAGTTCGTCGCCGCGATGCGCGCGCGCGACACGTTCGCGTTCAAGGCCAAGCTGCGCAGCTGCGACCTGCTGCTGATCGACGACCTGCAGTTCATCGCCGGCAAGGACGTCACGCAGGACGAGTTCTTCCACACCGTCAACGAGATCATGGCGGCGGGCAAGCGGCTGGTGATCGCCGCTGACCGCGCACCGCAAACGCTGGACGGCATCGAGCCGCGCATCCTCGGCCGGCTCGGATCGGGGCTGGTGGTCGATATCCGTCCGTCATCGCCCGAGCTACGCCACGCCGTGCTCGCCCGGCGGGTCGCCGAAATGCCCGACACACGGGTGCCCGGCGACGTGCTCGACCTGCTGGCCGCACGTATCAGCTCCAGCATTCGCGAGCTGGAGGGCGCGCTGACCCGCGTCACCGCCTATGCGATGCTGACCGGCCAGGCGATCGACCTCGACTTCGCGACGCAGACGCTGGGCGACATGCTCCGCGGGCACCAGCGGCGCGTGACGATCGACCAGATCCAGAAGCTGGTCTGCGAGCATTTCGAGCTGAAGCCGCTCGATCTGCTCTCCGCCCGCCGCGCGCGTGCGGTGGCGCGCCCGCGGCAGATTGCCATGTATCTTGCCAAGCGGCTCACCACGCGGTCGCTGCCTGAGATCGGGCGCAAGTTCGGCGGCCGCGATCACTCGACGGTAATCCACGCCGTCCGCCGCATCGAGGCGTTGCGCGACAGCGACCGTGAGGTCGATCAGGCGGTACATATGTTGCTGGGGCAGCTTGAGGCTTGAGCCTTTTGATGACGACCCGGGCGTGAACCCGGGTGACGCTTCTTCGCAACGCCACCCCCGTCAAGCGGTCAGGCGGCCTGCCGATACTCATCCTCCCCGACCTCGTTTGCCGCTGCCACAGGGGCCTGTGTCGTCGCCGTGCGGACGCGATTGGGGAACAGCAGCCGGCTGACGAGCACCAGCACCCCAAGCGCGGCATAGGTCAGCAGCACCTTCTCCAGCGAGAACAGCAACGCCACCGCGAAGCCGAGCCGAAGCCACAGCGGGTTGAAGCCGAAATCCTCGCCGAGCGCGGCGCACACGCCGAACAAATTGTCGCGGGGGGCAGCGGCGGGGGTGTCGATGTGGTCGGTCATGTCTCGCTCCGTTGTTACGGGATGCTCAGCAAGACCGATGCCAAATGGAAAAAAGCGCTGTTTTCGGCGCACTTTTCCGCCACGCCGTGGCGTGGATTGCCGAAGGTTGGCGCGCGACATGGCGTCGCGCGCCAGATGGTCAGATCAACAGCCCCATGGCCTCCTGCGCCCGGCGCAAGGTCGGCGCCGCCAGCGCGGCCGCACGTCGGGCGCCGTCGCGCAGGATCGCGTCGATCGCACCGCGGTCGTTCAGCAGCCGCAGCATCTCGTCGCGGATCGGGCCGAGCTTCGCGACCGCCAGATCGGCGAGATCGGGCTTGAACTGTCCGAAGCCCTTGCCCGCATAGTCCGACAGCACCGCGTCCGGGGTGCGGTCGGCGAGCGCCGCGAAGATCGTCAGCAGATTGCGCGCTTCCGCCCGCCCTTCCAGCTCGGCGATCGTCGCCGGCAACAGGTCGGGGTCGGTCTTGGCCTTGCGGAACTTGTCGGCGATCACCTCGTCACTGTCGATCAGCTTGACCACCGATTGCTCGGACGGGTTCGACTTCGACATCTTCGCGCTCGCATCGCGCAGCGACATGATGCGCGGCGCGGCCTTGCTGACCAACGGTTCGGGCAGCGTGAACAGCTCGGTCGCGTAATCGGTGTTGAATTTCGTCGCGATGTCGCGGGTCAGCTCCAGATGCTGCTTCTGGTCCTCGCCGACCGGAACGTGGGTCGAATTGTACAGCAGCACGTCGGCCGCCATCAGCACCGGATAATCGTACAGCCCGACCGACGCGCCTTCGCGGTTCTTGCCCGCCTTGTCCTTGAATTGCGTCATGCGATTGAGCCAGCCGACCCGCGCGACGTTGTTGAGCAGCCACGCCAATTCGGCATGGGCGGGGACGCGCGCCTGGTTGAACACGATCGAGCGCGCCGGATCGATCCCGGCAGCGATCAGCGTCGCGGTCATCTCGACGGTGTTGGCGGTCATCTCGGCGGGGGCGATGAACTCGGTCAGGCCGTGAAGGTCGGCGATGAAGTACATCGTCTCGCCGCCCGACGCCTGGATATCGTCCTGCATCGCCACCCATTGCTTCACCGCGCCGAGGTAATTGCCGAGGTGAAGATTGCCGGTCGGCTTGATGCCGGAAAGGACGCGCATATTGGTCATCAGGTGGAAGCTCTGCGACGAAGAACGGTTTTCAGATCGGCGAGGCGATACGCGCCGGTGACGACGCATGCCAGCGCATAGATGGCGACGCCCGCGCCGACGAGCACGATCAGCCCGGTCACCCGGACCGCCAGCGTGCCGGTGAGATAGGGATCGACATACGGCGTCACGAGCAGCAGCGCCGCGCCCATCGACAAGGCCGCCAGTGCCAGCCGCGGCACCTTGCGCCTGACCTGCGGATCGAGCGCGAAATGCCCACGCCTTGCCAGAACGACATAGAGCGACACGACGTTGACCGTCGAGGCGAGCGCGGTCGCCAGCGGCGGGCCGATCTGCCCGATGTTCCAGTGCGCCAGCGTCGGGATCAGGATCAGATTGCCGACGAGGTTGATCGCGACCGAATAGAGCGCGAGCCGCACCGGCGTCTTCGTGTCGGCGCGCGCGTAGAAGCCCGGCGTCAGCACCTTGACCAGCACATAGCTCGGCAGTCCCAGCGAGAAGGCGGCGAGTGCCTGTGCCGCGCGCACTGTGTCGCCGCCATCGAAGGCGCCATGCTGAAACAGCCCACGGACGATCGGCTCGGCGGCGAACACGAACGCGGCGGTGGCGGGCAGGGTAAGGAACAGCGCGAGTTCGAGCCCGCGGTTCTGCGTCTCCATCGCCTCCGCCTCGCGTCCCTGCGACAGCAAGCGCGAGACGACCGGCAACAGGATCGTGCCGAGCCCAATCCCGATCAGGCCCAGCGGCAACTGGTTGAGCCGGTCGGCATAATAGATCGCCGAAATCGACCCCGCCGACAGCAGCCCGCCGGCCAGCGCGGTCGAGATCGCGAGATTGATCTGCGCCGCGCCCGCGCCGGTCGCCGCGGGGACGATCAGCTTCAGCATCTGCTTGACGTCGTCGTCGATACGCGGTCGGCGCAGCTTCAGGCTCACGCCCGCGCGCTGGCACGCCCACCAGAGCCAAGCGAGCTGCAATGCACCTCCGACCGTCACCGAGATCGCCTGCGCCCGCGCGGTCGCATAGGGGTCGCCGCCGTGAAAGAAGATCAGCGCGCCGACCATCGCGATGTTGAGCAGGATCGGCGCGGCGGCATTGACCCAGAAGCGATGCAGCGAGTTCAGGATGCCGCCGAGCAGCGACACCAGCGAGATCAGCAGCAGATAAGGGATGGTGAAGCGCGACAGCGTCACCGCAAAGGCGAATTGCTCGGCGGTCGGGTGCTGGCGGTCGAACCCGCCGGACAGCGCCCAGGTCAACGGCCATGCCGCTGCCAGCATCAGCGCGGTCATCGCCAGCAGCACCGGGAACAGCAGCGCCAGCGCGCGCTCGGCGAAGTCGACCCCGGCCGCGGTCCCACCGCCTTCCGCGACCTTGCGGTTGAACAACGGGATGAACGCCGCGGAGAAGGCACCTTCCGCGAACAGTGCGCGGAACATGTTCGGCAGCCGGAACGCGACGAAGAAGGCGTCCGACGCGAAACTCGCGCCGACATAGCTCGCCTGCAACGTGTCGCGGACCAGCGCCAGCACGCGGCTGACCAACGTCAGCCCGCCGATCGACCCCAAAGCGCGGGCGAGGTTCATCCGCCGATCCTCACCCGCGCGTGTGGCTTACGCCTGACCGGCGTCTTCGGCGCCGAACGACACGCCCTGCGCCTGCGCCTGCTGGAGGAACAGCGCGTTGAAGTCGATCGGCTCCAGCAGCAGCGGCGGAAAGCCGCCGTCACGGATCGCATCGGCGACGACGCGGCGCGCGAACGGGAAAAGCAGGCGCGGCCCTTCGCCGAGCAGGAACGGCTGGACGTGATCGGCCGGCACGTTGCGCAGCCCGAACAGCCCGGCATAGGAAAGCTCGGCGATGAACGCGGTCTTGCCGCCGGTCGTCGCACGCACTTCGATCTTGAGCGTGACCTCGTGGACCTCGTCGGCGACCTGTGCCGCGCCGATGTCGAACTGGACGTTGATCTCGGGGGCCTGCGGCTCCTGATAGATCGCCGGCGCGTTCGGGTTCTCGAACGACAGGTCCTTCACATATTGCGAGATCAGCCCCGCGGCCGGCGCCGTGTCGGCACCGTTGGCGAGCGGTTCGCCGCCGGCATTGCCAAATTCGTCCATCGTCCTACCCCTATCGTCAGGCCAGGCGCGCGCCGGTGCGGCGCTGCGCGGGAAAGTGTCGGGCGGTTAGCAGCGCCCCGCCGATGTGACAATCGCGGATGCGGCACGCGGCGGATACAATGCGGGACTTGGCGATTTGATGTTCGGTGCCCACGCGCCTATGTACGCACACCAGCTTACTGGAGTTGCCGTGTTCTACGTTGTCCTGCTCGCCATGGTCGCCGGCTTTCTGGCGCTGCGACTCTATTCGGTTCTGGGCAAGCGCTCCGGCCACGAACAGCCGCTTCCCAAGCCCGCGGAGGAGCGGGTGGTGACGGCGGCGGTCCCGCGCGCGGTCGAAACCACGGCGGAGATCCGCGAGCCGGCCGCACGCCCGTTCGACAGCGCGACCGAGCCCGGGCTGCGCGCGATCGTCTCGGCCGAGCCGGGTTTCGACGTCTCCCGCTTTCTCGAAGGCGCGAAGTCGGCGTATCGCATGATCCTCGAGGCGTTCTGGCGCGGTGACGAGGCGGCCCTGCGCGATCTGGTCAGCGACGATGTCCACGCCGCCTTCGCGGAGGCGATCGAGGCGCGCAACGCACAGGGGCAGGTGCTCGACAATCGGCTGATCGCGATCGAGCGCACGACGATCGTCTCGGCCGGCGTGGCGAACGGCGAGGCGCGGGTCGCGGTGCGGTTCGATGCCGATATCGCAGCGGTGACACGCGATGCGGACGGCAACGTCATCGCCGGCTCGACCAGCGATGCGGTGCAGACGCACGATGTATGGACGTTCGTGCGCACCGTCCGTGCCTCGGATCCGAACTGGATCCTCGCCGACACCGACGAAGCCTGACCGAATAAAGTAGAAGAGGGGGACGGGTTGCGGAGCAAAGCGACGCTCGCGGTGGCGGGCGCCCTGTTGATGGCTGGCTGCGTCGGTCCGGGCGGCCGTTCGGTGCCGACGCCGACGCCGCCGCCGTCGCCCCCACGTCCCGTCGCTGCGGCGCCGCGGCCGACGACGCTCCCGTCGCGACCACTGGCGGTGCGCCAGCCAATAGCGTCGGTCCCGCTTCCCGCCATCGCGACCGCGGTCGTGCCCGGCGCAACGAGTGCGGCGATGGCCGGACTCACGCCCGCGATCGATTTGGCGACCGTGCCGCTCGACGCGGCGCAGGCCGCCGCAGCGCTCGACGCGTTCCGCATCTCATGCCCCAGTCTCGTGCGCCGCACCGATACGTCCGGGCTGACGATCGCAACCGACTGGCAGGCCGCCTGTACCGAAGCGGTGCGCACCGATCCGGCCCGTGCCGCGGCGTTCTTCCAGCGCTGGTTCGAAGCCGTGCAGGTCGGCGACGGGCGCGCCTTCGCCACCGGCTATTACATTCCCGAGATCGCCGGATCGCGCCGCCCGCGTGCCGGCTATGTGCCGATCTACGGACGTCCCACCGACCTGATTGAGGTCGATCTCGGCGCGTTCTCCCCGACCTGGGCGGGCAAGAAGATCCGCGGGCGCGTGCAGGGCCAGGCGCTGGTGCCGTATTTCGACCGGACTGCGATCGAGGAAGGCGCGCTGAACGGCCGCGCGCCGATTCTCGGCTATGCCGCGGATGCGGTCGAGCTGTTCTTCCTGCAGGTGCAGGGCTCGGGCTTCATCCGGCTCGACGAAGGCGGCGTGCTCCGCATCGGCTATGACACGCAGAACGGCCGCGACTACACCGGGATCGGCGCGCTGATGAAAAGCCGCGGGCTGCTCGGCCCCGGCCAGTCGTCGATGCAGGGCATCGTCGCCTGGCTGCACGCGCATCCCGACGAAGGTCGCGCGATCATGCGCGAGAACAAGAGCTACGTCTTCTTCCGCGAACTGACCGGCGCGCCGCAGGGGGCGCTCGGCCTTCCGGTCAACGGCGGCGCGACCGTCGCGGCCGATCCGAAGTTCGTACCGCTCGGCGCGCCGGTGCTGCTGTCGATGGACCGTACCGATGCCAACGGCATCTGGATCGCGCAGGACACCGGCGGCGCGATCAAGGGCAGCAACCGCTTCGACACCTTCTGGGGCGCGGGTGAAGAAGCGCGCGCGATCGCCGGCGGGATGAGCGCGCGCGGCACGGCGTTCGTGCTGTTGCCGCGTGGCAGCTATGCGCGCTGGCGGGCAGGGCAGGCGGCGAGTGGCGGCACGACGCCTCGGCCCTGACGAAGAGGCGCTGTGGGCGCGGGTGCGCGCGACCGTGCGCGCAATGCCGGGCCGGAAGGTCGCCGCACCCGCGCCGGAGCGGCTCCCGCTTCCCGCGCCCATGAAGGCGATGCAGGTCTCCGGCGTTCCGACCCCGCCGCCCTCGCACCCGCGCCGCGAGCCGGGTCACACGCTCGATGGCGGCTGGGATCGTCGGCTCGCGAGCGGTGTGGTCGCGCCCGATCGCACGATCGACCTGCACGGCCATACGCTGGCGAGCGCCCATGCCGCGCTCGAGATGGGGCTGGGTCAGGCGTTGATGCACGGCGACCGCGTCATCCTGCTCGTCACCGGCAAGCCGCCGCGCCCCGAGAGCCAGCGCCCGCATGCCCGCGGGGCGATCCGCGCCGCGATCCCCGACTGGCTGCGGCTTTCGGCCTTCTCCGGTGCGATCGCCGCCGTCCGCAACGCGCATCCGCGCCACGGCGGGGCGGGGGCCTTGTACGTGGTGCTACGCCGTCGGCGCTGAAAAGGCGCGCTGGATGATGTGCGTGTAGATGTCGGTCAGCTGGTGCAGGTCTTCGATCGACACCGCCTCGTCGGCCTTGTGCATCGTCGCATTGAGCAGCCCGAACTCCACCACCGGACACAGCGCCCGCAGGAACCGCGCGTCCGAGGTGCCGCCGGTGGTCGACAGCTCCGGCGTCCGCCCGGTCACCTCCAGCACGGCCGCGGACACCAACGCGGAGAGCTGCCCCGGCTCGGTCAGGAACGCCTCGCCGGAGATGCGCGGCGTGACGATCGCCTCCGGCGCATGGGCATGGACGATCGCCGCAACGCGCTCGGCAAGTGCCTGTCCGCTCTGGAGATCGTTGAAGCGGATGCTGATCCGCGCGGTGGCGCGCGACGGGATCACGTTCGTCGCCGGGTTGCCGACCGAAACATCGGTAATCTCGAGGTTGGACGGCTGGAACCAGTCGCTGCCCTGATCGAGCACGAGGGCGTCCAGCTCGGCGAGGATCGCGACCAGCCGCGGGATCGGATTGTCGGCAAGGTGCGGATAGGCGACATGCCCCTGCCGCCCCGGCACCTCGATCCAGATATTCACCGAGCCGCGCCGCCCGATCTTGACCATGTCGCCAAGTGCGGCGACCGAGGTCGGCTCGCCGGCGAGGCACAGGTCGGGTAGCAGCGCGCGCTCGCGCATCCGCTCGATCAGCGACACGGTCCCGAACGTCGCCGGACCTTCTTCGTCGCCGGTGATGATGAGCGTCAACCGCCCCGCATCGGCCGGGACGCGCGCCGCGGCGGCGATGAACGCGGCGACCGCGCCCTTCATGTCGACCGCACCGCGCCCGACCAGCAGGCCGTCGCGCTGCTGCGGCGTGAAGGCATCGGCACTCCACCCTTCGCCGGGCGGCACGACATCGACATGCCCGGCAAAGGCGAGGTGCGCTCCCCGCGTACCGCGCGTGGCGAGCAGGTTCTCGACCGGGCCATCGGGCGCATCGCCGCTGATCCGCCGCTCGACCGCGAAGCCGAGCGGCGCCAGCGCCGTCTCCAGCACGTCGAACACCGGGCCGCGCGCGGGGGTGACGCTCTCCGCCCCGATCAATAGACTGGCGAGGTGAACGACATCGATCACAAGGAGCACTCCCGATGCCGAAGCTGGACGTCGACGCCATACCGCCTGCCACCGGCAGCGATTATCCGCCGCCGTTCGCCGCCGCGGCGTCTGGCCGGCTGGTGCGCGATCTGGCGGCGGCGGCCGGACTCACGGATTTCGTCGCGACGCATGTGACGGTCCCGCCGGGCGGCTGGTCGTCGCAGCGGCACTGGCATGAGGGCGAGGACGAGATCCTCGTCGTGCTCGCCGGCACCGCGACGCTGGTCGACGATTCTGGCGCGACCGTCCTGCACCCCGGCGACGTGGCGGTATTCCGCAAGGGTGACGCCAACGCGCACCACCTGCGCAACGACGGCGATGCACCATGCGTGCTGTTCGCGGTCAGTTTGCCCGAACGGTCGACGGTCCATTATCCCGATATCGCCATGCGCTGGTCGCCCGACGCCGGCTACGCACGCGACTGACATATCAGGCGACGGGCTGCTCGAACTTCTCGATCACCCATTCTTCTTCCTGCGCGCCCGCGATCCAGTCCTGCATGAACGGATGCTGGAGCACCGCCAGCACATAGGCGGCGGCGAAGCGCGGGGTGGGGAGCGAATAGGTGACGATCCGGGTGCAGACCGGCGCGAACATGATGTCGGCGGCACCGAATGCGCCGAACAGAAAGTCGCCCCCGCTGCCGAACCGTGCGCGGGCCTGCGCCCATAGCTCGAAAATCCGCGTCAGGTCGGCGCGCACATCGTCGTCGGGCGGTACGGGTTGATAGACCTGACGGATGTTCATCGTGTGCTTGCGGCGCAGCGCGGCGAAGCTGGAGTGCATTTCGGCCGCCATCGACCGCGCCATCGCGCGCGCCGCCTCGTCGGCCGGCCAGAACAGATCGCGCCCGACCTTGTCGGCGAGATAGTCGACGATCGCCAGGCTGTCCCACACCACCGCCTCGCCATCCCACAGGATCGGCACCTTGCCCGACGAGGGCGCGAACTCGTCACCCTCGCGGCGGCGATCCCATTCGTCGTCATAGAGCGGCACGACCACTTCCTCGAACGGAAGGCCGGACTGCCGGCACGCGAGCCAGCCACGCAGCGACCAGGAGGAATAGGCCTTGTTACCGATGATGAGCTTCATGGCACTCGGCGTAGGCGGCAATCACGGCGAGGGCAACGCTGCGCGGAATTTTGGCGAGCGGCACGTTAACCGGGCTCGTCCACCGGTTGGCAGGAATGTGCGCCTATCCCGGACAGAAGAGAAGGATCGTCACCGAAGGAGCATTGCCATGGCCAGCATTCCCCCGACCGACGCCGCCCTGAGCGCCTCGACGCCAGCGTTCGTCCAGGCGCCGACCTTCGTGTTCGCGGCCGATGCGCCGGCCCCGAGCCGCTCGGAACTGCTCCGCCAGCAGATCGAAGCCGCCCGCACGGCCCGCCGCGCGACGATCTGGTAGGAACTCGCCGCCAACTCAGCGTCGCCCCGGACTTGATCCGGGGCCTCGCTTCTTCGCCGCCGCCTCTGCGCTAGCGGGATCCCGCATCAAGTCCGGGAGGACAGCGGGGTAAGACTCAGCCGATCGCCTCGACCACCGCCGCACGCAGTTCCGCGATCCCCATGCCGCCCTCGCTGGAGGTAACGATGATCTCCGGATGCGCCGCCGCCCGCTTGCGTGCCTCGGCCTCGGTCGCGGCGACCGTCACCGCCAGATCGCTGGCCTTCACCTTGTCCGCCTTGGTCATCACCAGCCGATAGCTGACCGCCGCGCGGTCGAGCATCTCGAGGATCTCGCGATCGACGTCCTTGATCCCGTGCCGGCTGTCGATCAGCACCAGCGCGCGCTTCAGCACCTGCCGCCCGCGCAGATAATCGTTCACCAGGAAGCGCCACTTCTTGACGATATCCTTGGGCGCCTTCGCGAACCCATAGCCGGGCATGTCGACCAGCCGGAACGCCAGCGGATCGCCGACGTCGAAGAAGTTCAGCTCCTGCGTCCGCCCCGGCGTCACCGAGGTGCGCGCGAGCGCCTTGCGCCCGGTCAGTGCGTTGAGCAGCGACGACTTGCCGACGTTCGACCGCCCTGCGAACGCCACCTCCGGCACCTCGTCGGCGGGCAGGAAGGTGAGCGCAGGCGCCGACTTCAGGAATTCGATCGGTCCGGCGAAGCGCTTGCGGGCCGTCTCAATCGCCTCCTCGTCGAAGCTGGGATTGATGTCGCTCACTTGGCCGGCGCGTTCTTCAGCTGCGGATGGCGGCTGTAGAGCCACTTCTGCTGCAGGATCGAAATGCAGTTGGTGGTGATCCAGTAGATCTGCAGCCCGACCGCAAACGGCGCCATCACGAACATGAGCACCCACGGCAGGATCGCGAACACCTGTTGCTGCGCCGGGTCCATCTGCGTCGGGTTGAGGCGGAACTGGAAGAACATCGAAATGCCCAGCAGCACCGGCACCACGCCGATCGCGAGGAAGTGCGGCAGCGCGATCGGAATATAGCCGAACAGGTTGAGGATCGTCGCGGGATCGGGCGCGGACAGATCCTTGATCCACAGCGCGAACGGTTGGTGACGCATCTCGATCGTCAGCATCAGCGCCTTGTAGAGCGCGTAGAAGATCGGAATCTGGATGAGCGACGGGACGCAGCCGGCGAGCGGATTGACCTTCTCCGCCTTGTAGAGCGCCATGATCTCCTGCTGCTGGCGCTGCTTGTCGTCCTTGAAGCGCTCCTGGATCGCCTTCATCTTCGGCTGGAGCGCGCGCATCGCCGCCATGCTCGCGAACTGGCGCTGCGCGATCGGGAAGACCAGCAAACGGATCGTCAGCGTCAGGATGATGATCGCCACGCCGAAATTGCCGACGATGCGGAACAGCCAGTCGAGATAATAGAAGATCGGCTTCTCGACCAACCGGAACCAGCCCCAGTCGATCGCATAGTCGAGCTTCGTCACCGCACCGGTATCGGTGTAGCGGTCGAGCAGCTTCACTTCCTTGGCGCCCGCGAACAGCTTGGCGGTCTGCGTCAGTTGACGGCCGGGCGGCAGCAGCTGCGGCGCGGTGGTGAAGTCCGCCTGATAGGCGCTGTTAGCCCCGGCGCGGAACTGCCCGTCGAACGCCCGCCCCTGATCGGGGACGAGCGCCGCCAGCCAATATTTGTCGGTGAAGCCCAGCCAGCCGCCGGTCGTCGTGAAGCGGGTCGGCTCCTTGTCGACGTCCTTGAAGTTCGGATTGTAATGCGCCGCGCCGTTGTTGACCGACATCGGCCCGGTGTGGATCGTCCAGCTGTCCGGGTCCTTCGACACGCCGACCCGGCTGACGAGGCCATAGGCCGCCACCGGCACCGCCGCACCGCCGCCATTGGCGACGGTCTGCTTGACGGTGAACAGATAGTCGTTGTCGACCGCGATCTCGATCGCGAAGCGCTGCCCCTGCGGGTTGCTGGCGGTCAGCGTCACCGGCTTGCCCGGGGTCAGCACCGGTGCCGAGGCGCTCCACACCGCGTCGGCGGCGGGCGGGGTCAGTCTGTCGGCGCGCCAGCCGAAGCCGGCGAAGTAAGCGTCCTGCGTCCCGGCGGGCGAGAACAGCCGGATCGGCGGCGAGTCCTTGGCGAGCGATTCCTTGTAGCGGGTCAGCACCAGATCATCGATCCGCGCGCCCTTCAGGTTGATCGAGCCCTTCAACGCGGGCGTGTCGATCCGCACGCGCGGGCTCTCCGCCAGCACGACGGCGCGATCACGGATCGCGGCGGGCGAATCGGCGGTCGGGTCCGCGGCGGGGTTGGGCAGCGGCTTGTTCTTGCCATCGACCATCTTGGTCGCGGGCGGGTTCGCCGTCGGGAAGACGCGGCTCTGGATCAGCGGCCATCCGAACAGGATCAGCGCCGCGATCACCGCGAACAGCACGAAGTTCTTGCTCTCGTCCTTCACCAGCGTCCCACGCTTTCCTTATGGCACCGGATCATGGCCGTGCCCGCCCCAGGGATGGCACCGCGCAATCCGGCGTATTGCCAGCCAACTACCTTTGCCCGCGCCATAGCGGCGAAGCGCCTCGATTGCATAGGCTGAACATGACGGCTGAAACCGGCACGACGGCGGCAGCAGGACCGACGGCCCCAGCTGCCACCCGCGTGCGAGCAGGATCAGCACGCGTGCGATCACCGTTTCGGCCGTGACCGGTTGCCGCCCGGCGCGACGCTGCGGCTCTTCGCCAGCGCCTTGGCCAAATGCGCGCGTAATTCCGCGAAATCGGAGGTGAGCGCCGCCTCGCGCCCGATCAGCACGTGATCGGCACCGGGCCAGCCATGGTCGGGCAGGATCTCGCGCGCCAGCGCGCGAAATCGTCGCTTGATGCGATTGCGCACGACTGCGTTGCCGACCTTCTTGGTGACCGTGATGCCGATCCGCATCGCCGGGTCATCGTCGCCACGCGGGTGCACCAGAAGCACGAAGCCGGGCATCGGCACCCGACGCCCGGCGTTCGCGGCCAGATAGTCTGGCCGTCTGGTCATCCGCCCGACCGCGGCCGAAGCCGCGGAGGGGCAGGTATCCGTCGTGCTTACGCCGACAGCTTCTTGCGACCGCGTGCGCGACGCGCCCGGATCACCGCTCGGCCGCCGACCGTGGCCATCCGCGCGCGGAAGCCGTGACGGCGGGCGCGCACCAGATTGCTCGGCTGAAAGGTCCGCTTCATCGTTCATGTCCCGAAATCGAATGTCGAAGGGCCGCCCACGCGGACGGCCCGAAAGAAGGACGCCGTTAGGGGAGGCTGCTGCCAAAGTCAACGCGCCGCGGCACGATCGCGCGCGCGACGCCGCAATGCGCTGCGCCGTCGCAGCGCGACATCCACCATCCCGCCGACTCGTGGCCAGCGTCGCTTGGCGCGCGCGAACCAGCTGCGCGCCCGTGGCGAGTTGCGCAGGATCAGCACCAGCCCCGCCGCCATCGGGAACACGCCGCCGGGGCCGGGCAGCGGCGCAATCACCGCCGCGAGTAACAGCAACAGCCCGCCGAGCAGCAATTGCGCATATCGCAGGGCCGGATGGCGGCGGGTCATGTCGGTGATGTGGCGCAGGTGTATTGCAGTTGCAAGTCACTCTCACCCCTCTCACGCCGTCGCGAGGCGGCGATGGCGCGCGCTTGGCTGGGGTGAGAATGGTCGCGATCGTATCGACGGTAGCCTATCTGGGGCTGGAGGCGCGCAGCGTCGAGGTACAGGTCCAGTTGATCCCGGGCCTGCCCGCGTTCAACGTCGTCGGGCTGGCCGACAAGGCGGTCGGCGAAAGCCGCGAGCGGGTGCGTGGCGCGATCGCGGCAATGGGTTTGTCGCTGCCGCCGAAGCGGATCGCGGTGAACCTCTCGCCCGCCGATCTGCCCAAGGAAGGCTCGCACTTCGACCTGCCGATCGCGCTCGGCCTGCTCGCGGCGATGGGCGTGGTCGATGCCGAGGCGCTGGCGGACTATGTGATCGTCGGCGAATTGGGGCTCGACGGGCGGCTCGCGCCGTCGCCCGGCGTGCTCCTCGCAGCGCTCCACGCTGCGGAGACGGGCAGGGGGCTGATCTGCCCCGCCGCGCAGGGCAGCGAGGCGGCGTGGAGCGGCAGCATCGAGGTGGTCGCCGCGCCCGATCTGCTCGCGCTGCTCAATCATCTGAAGGGCCATGGCCTGCTCGCGTTGCCGAAGCCCGGCGACGTGCAGGAGGCGCGCGCCGGCCCCGATCTGCGGCAGGTGAAGGGACAGGAGGTCGCCAAGCGAGCGCTGGAGATCGCCGCGGCCGGCGCGCACAATTTGCTGTTCGTCGGCCCGCCGGGCGCGGGCAAGTCGCTGATGGCCGCGTGCCTGCCCGGCATCCTGCCCCCGCTCGACCCAGCCGAGGCACTGGAGGTGTCGATGGTACAGTCGGTCGCCGGCATCTTGCCCGGCGGCATGCTGACCCGCACGCGGCCGTTCCGCGCACCGCATCATTCGGCGAGCATGGCGGCGCTGACCGGCGGCGGGTTGAAGGTGAAACCGGGCGAGGTGAGCCTTGCGCATCACGGGGTGCTGTTTCTCGACGAACTCCCCGAATTTCAGCGCGCCGTGCTCGATTCGCTCCGCCAGCCGCTGGAGAGCGGGATCGTCAGCGTCGCACGCGCCAATGCGCACGTCACCTATCCGGCGCAGGTGCAGCTGATCGCGGCGATGAACCCCTGCCGCTGCGGGCACCTCGGCGATGCGTCGCTGGCCTGCGCCCGCGCCCCCAAATGCGCGGCGGACTATCAGGCAAAGGTTTCCGGCCCGCTGCTCGACCGGATCGACCTGCACGTCGACGTCGCGGCGGTGAGCGCGGTCGACCTCACCCTTCCGCCGCCCGCCGAAGGCTCGGCAGAGGTCGCGGCCCGTGTAGCGGCGGCGCGCGCGATCCAGACGGCGCGGCTGGCGGACAGCGGGATGCGGACGAACGCCGAACTCGATGGGGACAGCCTCGAACGCTTCGCCTCACCCGACGCCACAGGCCGCGAGCTGCTGGCGCAGGCGGCGGTGGCAATGAAGCTGTCGGCGCGGGGCTACACCCGCATCCTGCGCGTCTCACGCACCATCGCCGATCTCGCCGGGTCCGACTCGGTCGGTCGCATCCATATCGCTGAGGCGCTGAGCTACCGGCGGCAACCACCACGGAATTGACTCGCTGATTGCCGCAAAACCATTGCCGTCATTCGCGCGAAGGCGAGACCTCTGCGAAACCCGCTTTCCGTTCCCCGGCGAAGGCCGGGGCCTAGTTGGGGGAGGCTTGTAACTAATTGAAACACCTTCCCACCGGAACCCGGCCTCCGCCGGGGAACGGCTTACGACGGATGTGGCCCGCACTTTCGCAGAGGTCTCGCGAAGGCGGAAATCCAGACGCGCAGGTCCGTCGATAGAAGCTGAACGTCAGAGGTTCTGGATTCCCGCCTGCGCGGGAATGACGGGGCGGTCGCGAGTAAGCGACCAAACCCTCATACCTCCCGAAAACTCTCCACCTCGCGCGCCGGCCCGTCTCCCGACGGCGCCGCGGCCCCGGCGATCACCGGCGATTCGCGCGGGTCGAGCCCGCCCTCCCATTTCGCGATGACCGCGCTCGCCACCGCATTGCCGATCACGTTGGTCGCGGTGCGGCCCATGTCGAGGAAATGGTCGATCGCCAGCACCAGCAGCAACCCCGCCTCGGGCAGGTTGAACATCGGCAAGGTCGCCGCGATCACCACCAGGCTCGCGCGCGGCACCCCCGCGATCCCCTTGGACGTGACCATCAGCACCAGCAGCATCGTCACCATCTGCCCCAGCGACATGTCGATGCCATAGGCCTGTGCGATGAAGATCGACGCGAAGGTCATGTAGATCATCGACCCGTCGAGGTTGAACGAATAGCCGAGCGGTAGCACGAAGCTGGCGATGCGCGGTGGCACTCCGAACCGGTCGAGCGCTTCCAGCATCCGCGGGTACGCCGCCTCCGACGAGGCGGTCGAAAAGGCGACCAGCAACGGCTCGCGGACGTAGCGGATCAGCTCGCGGATCCGCGCGCCGATGAACAGGAAGCCGATCCCGAGCAGCACCGCCCACAGCACCAGCAGCGTCAAATAGAAGCTGCCCATGAAATAGGCGAGCTGTCCAATCACCGCCGGGCCGCGCTCGGTCAGCGTCCCCGCCACCGCCGCGAAGACCGCAACCGGCGCGACGCGCATCACGTAATCGGTGACCTGCAACATGACGTGCACCAGCGCGTCGATCGCTTTGACCAGCGGCGCCGCCTTCTCGCCGACCGCAGTGATCGCGACCCCAACGAAGACGGACATTACGACGATCTGCAAGATCTCGTTCTTCGCCATCGCATCGACCATCGAGGCGGGGACGATATGCGTGAAGAAGTCCTTGAGGTTGAATGCGGCGGTCTCCAGCCCGCTCGACTGGCCGGCGGGTGGCAGCGCCAGCCCGATTCCGACGCCGGGCTGGAGCAGGTTGACCATCACCAGCCCCAGCGTCAGCGACAACAGGCTGGCGGAGATGAACCACGCGAGGCTCCGCGCGCCGATCCGGCCGAGCGCGGCGGTGTCGCCCATTTGCGCGATCCCAGAGACCAACGTCGCGAAGACGAGCGGCGCGATGATCATCTTGATGAGACGCAGGAAGATGCTGGTCAGGATCGAGAAATAGCCGGCGATCTCGGTCGTCCGGGCCTGTGCCGCCGCGCTGCCGTCGTCCAGCCAGGTGTTGAGCACCAGCCCGACGATCAGCCCGAGCACCAGCCCGCCAAGAATATAAAGGGTCAGCCGCTTGGCCATTCATCGCTCCCGTATGTGCGTACAGGGAAGGGGATTGCGGTCGCGCGGTCAAGCACCGTATCGTTCGCAACCATGTTCTCCTCGACCTTCCGCCCATCGCGCCGCGCCCTTCTGGGCGGCGGTGCCGCGCTGCTCGCCGCGTCGGTGGTCCGCGCCGCCGAGCCCGATCTCGCCGGGCTGACCGACATGACCGCGGACGTGGTGCCGATCGGTCTGGCGGAACGACAGGCGCGGCTGGCGCGTGCGCAGGCGCTGATGCGCGCCAGCGGCATCGGCGCGGTGCTGATCGAGCCCGGGTCGAGCCTCATTTATTTCACCGGGGTCGTCTGGCACCGTAGCGAGCGGCTGACCGCGGCGGTGATCCCGGTCGAGGGGGAGCCGTGCATCGTCACGCCGTTCTTCGAGGAACCCTCGGTTCGTCAGACGCTTGCCGTCCCGGCCGAGGTTCGCGTGTGGCAGGAGGATGAGGATCCGCTCAAGGTCGTCGCCGGCTTCCTGCGCGATCACAAGCTGGCCGGGCGCACGATCGGGATCGAGGAAAGCGCGCGCTTCTTCGCCTTCGATGGTCTGGCGCGGGCACTGCCTGACGCAAGGTTGGTCAGCGCCAACTCGGTCGTGCGCGGCTGCCGGATGATCAAGACGCCGGCCGAGATCGCGCTGATGCAACGCGCGACCGACGTGACGATCGCCGCCTATCGCTGGACCTATCCGCGCGTCGAGGCGGGGATGACCGGCGCGCAGATCGGCGCGCTCATGAACGCCGCGACGCGGAAGCTGGGCGGCGATCCCGAATTCGCGCTGGCGCTGATCGGCCCCGCCGCCGCACTCCCTCACGGCAGCCGCGAGGTGACGCGCGTCGCCGACGGGCAGGTCGTGTTGATGGATTGCGGCTGCACCGTGCAGGGCTATCAATCCGACGTCTCGCGTACCTGGGTCCACGGTCGCGCGACCATCGAGCAGCGGAAGGTCTGGGATCAGGTGAAGGCCGGACAGGCGCTGGCATTCCGCACCGCACGGATCGGCGTGGCGGCGGGCGCGATCGACGATGCGGTACGCCGCTCGTACGAGGCGCTTGGCTATGGCCCGGGCTACCGCCTGCCCGGATTGTCGCATCGCACGGGGCACGGGATCGGCATGGACGGCCACGAACCCGTCAACCTCGTTCATGGCGAGACGACGCGGCTGGCGGCCGGCATGTGTTTCTCGGACGAGCCCGGCCTGTACCTGCCGGGCAAGTTCGGGGTGCGGCTGGAGGATTGCTTCTACATGACGCCGGGCGGGCCGGCGTGGTTCAGCACCCCGCCGGCCTCGCTCGACCGTCCGGTCTAAAGCGTCAGGCCACCGCTGCGACCCGACGGCGACGCCGCAGCGCCGCGCCGGTGGTCGCAAACCCCGCGATCATCAACGCCCAGCTCGCCGGCTCGGGCACCGCCGCCGACGCCGCCGTATAGGTGTAGGTCAGCTTGTAATTCGCGCTGCCGCAGAAATCCTCACCCGGCGAGAGCGGGGTGCCGTTGACGACGATGCACCCGCCCTGAAGCTGGGTCACCGTGCCGCCGACCGGCACGCCGCTGAAGAGGGTGTCGCCCGATCCGATCGTCTGCCCGTAATCATAGCCATTGAAGAGCACGTCGCGATTGAGGAATTGACTGGGGTCGAGCGAGAAACTGGCCGAGCCGGTCGCGAGGACCTCGAAGAAGCCGAAATTGGTCTGCCCGCTGCGCCGGTCGAGCGAGACGACGCTGGTGCCCGCCCCGGTCAGCGCGACGAACGGCTGCGGTAGCGCGGTATTGGCCGAGCGGAGCTGCCACCGTCCGTCGATCGTCCACGACAGATTGGCGGTCGTTTCGCCGGCCGGGGCGGTGACTCGCCATCCGCGCCATTTCGCCAGATCGACCGCCAGCGTCACGCTGTCGAGCGTGCCGAGCCGGGTATCGAAACCCTTAAAGCCGGTCAGCGCGCCCTGTTCCGAATCCGTCTGCACGATCGTTGCCGCATCGGCGACAGACACGGTCGACACCGTGGCGATCGCGGCCAGCGCCAGCACAAACTTCATTGATCTTCCCCCGAATCTTCGCCGGCGGGCTTTGCATACATGGTTAATTCAGGCAACTACGCATCTCGTGTCGGCAGCCGTCGCGAGGCTCTAGGCAGCGCGGCCTTCGCGGATTAAGTCGACGCCATGACCGCTACCAACGACATTCGCCGCTCGTTCCTCGACTATTTCGGTTCGGCCGGGCACCAGATCGTGCCCTCGGCCCCGCTGGTGCCGCAGAACGATCCGACGCTGATGTTCGTCAACGCCGGGATGGTGCCGTTCAAGAACGTGTTCACCGGGCTGGAATCGCGACACTATTCTACCGCCACGTCGTCGCAGAAGTGCGTGCGCGCGGGCGGCAAGCACAACGATCTCGACAATGTCGGCTATACCGCACGCCACCATACGTTCTTCGAGATGCTGGGCAATTTCAGCTTCGGCGACTATTTCAAGGAACAGGCGATCACCCACGCCTGGACCTTGCTCACACGGGAGTGGGGGCTCGACCCGGATCGTCTGACCGCGACCGTCTTCCACACCGATGATCAGGCGTTCGATCTGTGGAAGAAGATCGCCGGGCTTCCCGATCACCGCATCATCCGCATCGCGACCAAGGACAATTTCTGGGCGATGGGATCGGACGGGCCGTGCGGCCCGTGCTCGGAGATCTTCTACGACCATGGCGAGCACATCTTCGGGGGGCCTCCGGGCAGCCCGGATGAGGACGGCGATCGCTTCGTCGAAATCTGGAATCTCGTGTTCATGCAGCATGTGCAGGAGGCCGATGCGATCGTCGGCGACCTGCCGCGTCCGTCGATCGACACCGGGATGGGGTTGGAGCGAATCGCGGCGGTGATGCAGGGCGTCACCGACAATTACGACACCGACACCTTCAAGGCGCTGATCGCCGCCTCGGGCGCGCTGACCCACACCGCGACCACCGGCGACAATCAGGCGAGCCACCGCGTGATCGCCGATCACCTGCGCTGCTCGGGCTTCCTCGTCGCCGACGGCGTGCTGCCCGCCAACGAAGGTCGCGGCTACGTGCTGCGCCGGATCATGCGCCGCGCGATGCGCCACGCGCATCTACTCGGCGCGAAGGAGCCGTTGATGCACCGGCTGGTCCCGGCGCTGATCGCCGAGATGGGGGTGGCGTATCCCGAACTGATCCGCGCGCAGTCCTTGATCGAGGCGACGCTGCGTCAGGAAGAGACGCGCTTCCGCCAGACGCTCGACAAGGGGCTGCGGTTGCTCGACGACGCCACCGCGGGAATGAAGCCTGGCGACACGCTGGCGGGCGACACCGCCTTCCGTCTCTACGACACTTACGGCTTCCCCTACGATCTCACCGAAGACGCGTTGCGCGCGCAGGACTTCAAGGTCGACCGTGCCGGCTTCGATGCCGCGATGGCCGAGCAGAAGCGCGCCGCCCGCGCCGCATGGAAGGGCTCGGGTGCGAAGGCGTCGGACGATCTGTGGTTCGATCTGGTCGAGGAAGTCGGCGCGACCGAATTCACCGGCTATAGCAGCGATGTCGGCGAAGGCGTGGTGCTCGCGCTGGTCAAGGACGGCACGCGCGTCGACCATGCCGAGACCGGCGACACGGTCGACGTGATCGTCAACCAGACCCCCTTCTACGGCGAGAGTGGCGGGCAGGTCGGCGATGCAGGGATTATCAGTAGCGACAATGGGTTGCGTGCCGATGTTGCCGAAACCTCGAAGCAGCTCGGCAAGCTGTTCGTCCACCATGCGACGATCGCCGCGGGCGCGCTGAAGGTCGGTGACACTGTCAAGCTCGCGATCGACGTCGCGCGCCGCGCCGCGATCCGCGCCAATCACTCGGCGACGCACCTGCTCCACGAGGCGCTGCGCCAGAAGATCGGCACGCATGTCGCGCAGAAGGGCTCGCTGGTCGCGCCCGAGCGGTTGCGCTTCGACGTCTCGCACAACAGCGCGATGACCCCGGAGGAACTCGCCGAGGCCGAACGCGCGGTCAACGCGCAGATCCGCCGCAACGGCAGCGTCGAGACGCGGCTGATGACCCCCGACGAGGCGATCGCCGAAGGCGCGATGGCGTTGTTCGGTGAGAAATACGGCGACGAGGTACGCGTCGTGTCGATGGGCACCGAGGAAGACGGCAAGACCTATTCGATCGAATTGTGCGGCGGCACGCATGTCCGCGCGCTCGGCGACATCGGCGTGTTCAAGATCGTCGGCGAGAGCGCGGTGTCGTCGGGTGTGCGCCGCGTCGAGGCGCTGACCGGCGAGGCGGCGCGGCAATGGCTCAACGCCCGCGACGAAAAGCTGCGCGAGGCGGCGGCAACGCTCAAGGCGTCACCTGATGAAGTCCCCGCCCGCGTCGCCGCGTTGGTCGAGGACCGTCGCCGGCTCGAGCGCGAGCTGGCGGAGGCGAAGAAGGCGCTGGCGCTCGGCGGCGGCAGCGGCGGTGCGCCTGCTGGCCCGGAAACGGTCGGCGGCGTCGGCTTCGTCGGCCAGGTGCTCGACGGGTTCGAGGCCAAGGGGCTGCGCGGCGCGGTCGACGATGCCAAGGCGCGCGTCGGCTCGGGTGTGGCGGCGCTGGTCGCCGTCAACGATGGCCGGGCCTCGGTGGCGGTCGGCGTCACCGCCGATCTGGCTGGCGAGATCAGCGCGGTCGAGCTGCTGCGTCAGGCGGTGGCGGTGCTCGGCGGGCAGGGCGGGGGCGGCCGCCCCGACATGGCGCAGGGTGGTGGTCCCGATGGCGACAAGGCCACCGACGCCGTCGCCGCAATCCGCATCGCGCTGGAAGCGCGCACGGTTACGGCATAAGGCCAAGTCGCCTAGCTCTTCGTCGCCCCGGACTTGATCCGGGGTCCCGCTTTCTCCGTCATTGTCAGCGAAGCAATGACGATAGACTATCTCGTGGCGAAGACCCGGAAGCTGTCATCCTCGGTTCGGCCCGGAAGGCCGCACCCCGATAAACGAAACGCCGCCCGTGCCTGACCGCACGGACGGCGTCTCGCCAAGAAAGCGGCGGGGCCGAAACCCCGCTGCCTTCTAACTCAGCGCGGCTTGCGCTTCGACTTCGCCGGCGCCGTGGTTTCGGTCGTCGCCGCGGTCGCGGTGTCGGCGGTTGCCGCCGTCGCATCCGCCGTGGCTCCCGCTGCGGCGGTCGCGCCGCCCGACGGCGCCGCTCCCGCCATCGCCGCCTTGAGCTGCGCCGCGGTCATGCCGAGCAGAATGCCCTGCGGCCCCGGCCCGAAGCCGGTGACCGGCAACACCGCATCACCGTCGGCGGTGGTCAGCGTTACGCCGCTGGCGTCGACCGACTTGATCGTGCCAAGCTGCGCGCCACCCGTCCCGTAGACGGTCGCGCCCGGCACCAGCTTGGCCTTGAAGTCGGCCGAAGCCTGCGCCTGCTGCTGGCCGGCGGCCGCCTCGAGCTGTGCCTTGGTCATCGCCAGCACCGGGCCCTGCGCGCCGCTGCCCAGCGAGGTCAGCGGGATCGCAGCCTTCACGGTGCCGGTGTTGACGACGGCGTTGGTGCCGTCGGTCGACTCGACCGTGCCGACCACGCCGCCCGACGTGTCATAAACGGTTGCGCCCGTGGTGACGGCGCCGCCCGCCGCCGGTGCGGCCTGCCCGGCAGCGGGCGCCTGGGCCGGGGCCTGCGCCGCGGCGGCGCCCGGGATCAGTGCGGCCGAAGCAAGGGCGAGAATGGCGAAATGCTTCACGAGGAACTCCTATACTCGTTGGCAAAAATCTGGGTCGGGTCCAAACGGTTCGGGCCCGGCAGGGTTCCGAACCTGTAACAATCCGCCTTGCCCTGCGATGAACGTCTTGTTCACCTTATGCGTGTTCCCTGATCGTTCCTGATGCGCTAGGTGTGAACAATGGCGAAGGTTCAGAAGAGATTTGTGTGCCAGTCGTGCGGCTCGGTCAGTCATCGCTGGCAGGGGCAATGCGGCGATTGTTCGGAATGGAACACGCTGGTCGAGGAAGCGCCGCTCAACGCGACGCCGTTTCAGGCGAAGCACAATCTGCAGGGCGGCGGCCGCATGATCGCGATGACCGCGCTCGATACACAGGCGGTCCTGCCCGATCGGTTGCCGTTCGGGCTTGCGGAGCTGGACCGCGCGCTGGGCGGCGGGTTGGTCGCCGGATCGGCGACGCTGATCGGGGGCGATCCCGGCATCGGCAAATCGACCTTGCTATTGCAGGCGGCGGCGGCGCTGGCGCGCGCCGGGCATGACGTCGCCTATGTCTCCGGCGAGGAAGCGGCGGATCAGGTGCGGCTGCGCGCGCAACGACTGGGGCTTGGCGATGCACCGGTGCGGCTCGCGGCGGCAACATCCACGCGCGATATCCTGACGACGTTGGGGCACGGCACGCCGCCGCGCCTGCTGGTGATCGACTCGATCCAGACGATGCATTCGGACCTGATCGAAGGGGCACCCGGCACCGTCAGCCAGGTGCGCGCCACCGCGCAGGAGCTGATCCGCTTCGCCAAGGAGCGCGGGACCGCGGTGGTGCTGGTCGGGCACGTCACCAAGGACGGCTCGATCGCGGGGCCGCGCGTGCTCGAACACATGGTCGACACCGTGCTCAGCTTCGAGGGTGAGCGCAGCCACCAATATCGCATATTGCGCAGCCTCAAGAACCGCTTCGGCGGCACCGATGAGATCGGCGTCTTCGCGATGGCCGGGGACGGATTGGTCGAGGTTTCAAACCCTTCCGCCCTGTTCCTGACCCAACGTGACGAGGGCGTGACCGGCGCGACGGTCTTCCCGGCGCTGGAGGGTACGCGGCCGGTGCTGGTCGAGATCCAGGCGCTGGTCGTCCGCGTGGCGAGCGGTGCGACCCCGCGTCGTTCGGTGGTCGGGTGGGATTCGGCGCGGCTGGCGATGATCCTCGCGGTGCTGGAGGCGCGGTGCGGGCTCAGCTTCTCGACCTGCGAGGTCTATCTCAACGTCGCTGGCGGCTATCGCATTCAGGATCCCGCTGCCGATCTCGCCGTCGCGGCGGCGCTCGTTTCCGCGCTCAGCGAACGCCCGATCGCCGCGGAGGCAGTGGCGTTCGGCGAGATCGCGTTGTCGGGGGAGTTGCGCCCCGTCGCGCACGCACCGCTACGGCTGAAGGAAGCCGCGAAGCTCGGCTTCGAGCGCGCGTTGCTGCCCGCGGCGGTCGATCGCGGTGCGATGCGGCAGTCGGCGTTCCGGACCTTGGGTCAGTTCGTCGATCATCTGCTCGGTCGCGGGTAAGTGGGGCTGTCCTACACCGTCCAACATCAGCTAGGCTGGCGGTACGGTGCAGCGGCGTCTTCGGCGAAGACCCGCGCGCAACCACCGTTTTGCGCAACCTTCGCCAACATCCGGCCCTAGCCGACCGCGGGATCGCGCCATAAAGGAGGGGGCATGAACCTGGAGCCGCTCGACATCGTCGTCCTCGTGCTCGTCGCGCTGACCGCGATCGGCGGCGCGCGACGCGGATTCGTGGGGGAGGTGCTGGCGCTGTTCGCCTGGGTGGCGATGATCTTCGCGCTCAAGATCTTCCATCTGCCGCTGTCTAAGGTGCTGGCAGGTTCGATCGCCAGCGTCTCAGGCGCGGCAGTGCTGGCGTTCGTGCTGTTGACCGGGGGCACCTATCTGGTCAGCCGCTTGATTATCAACGCGATCGCGGCGCGGACCCGCACGTCGGTGCTTGGGCCGATCGATCGCGCGCTCGGTTTCGGCTTCGGTGCGCTCAAGGGATTGATCCTTGCCAGCCTCGCCTTCCTGTTCCTCGTGTTGATGCTCGACCTCACTGGCGGCGGGCCGACGCGTCGGCCAACGTGGCTGAAGGACGCGCGCACCTTCCCGCTGCTGGTGGCGACCAGCGGCGCGGTGGCCGACTTCGTCGATCGCCGCCGAAAGGGGCAACCGGTATTTGGTCCGCGAATCCCTGCCGGCAACAGCGACGGACGGTCATGAGCCTCGACCTTTATACCCCGAACATCAGCGCGCTGGCGATCGGCAACCCCTTCCCGGATCGTCTCGCCGACGCGCACGGCTCGGCCGAGCGCCGGTCGCCGATCTGCGGCAGCCGGGTGACGGTCGATGTCCGGCTGGACGATGACGGGCGGGTCGCCGCACTCGGCACGCAGGTCCGCGCCTGCCTGCTCGGTCAGGCGTCCTCGACGTTGCTGGCGCGCCACGCGGTCGGCCGTTCGGTCGAGGAGCTCGCCACCGCGCGCGATGCCTTGACGCACTGGCTGGCCGGCGACGGCGACCTGCCCGACTGGCCGGGGCTCGACATCTTCACGCCCGGGCTGAAGTTGACCGCACGTCATCCCTCGATCCGCCTCGCGTTCGAGGCGGCGGCCGAGGCCGCGTCGCAGGCGCGTGCCGCACGGGGCGATTGATGGAACACGCTGATCTTTCGATGATTCGCGACGGCACGATCCTGCTCGGCAGCGGGCTCGTGTTCGTGCTGGTGTTCCGCCGCCTCGGTCTCGGTGCCACCCTGGGCTTCCTCGTCGCCGGCGCGGTCGTCGGCCCGCACCTGCTCGGGCTCGTCGGCGATGCCGAGGCGAAGCTGGGCTTCGCCGAACTCGGCATCACGTTGCTCCTGTTCATCGTCGGCTTGGAACTCAGCCCGCAGCGGCTGTGGCGGCTCAAGGAGGATATCTTCGGTCTGGGGCTGATCCAGGTCGTGGCGTGCGGGATCGCGCTGGCCGCGATCCTCGCGCTCGCCGCACGCTTCTCGCTGGCGGCGGCGCTCGCGGTCGGAATGCCGCTCGCGCTATCCTCGACCGCGCAGGTCCTCCCGATGCTGCAATCCTCGGGACGGCTGCGGACGCCCTTCGGCGAACGCGCCTTTTCGATCCTGCTGTTCCAGGATCTGTCGATCATCCCGATGATTACGATCATCGCCGCGATGAGCCGCAACCCGGCTGCGACCAGCGGACCGGAAGGCTGGGTGCTCGGGCTATACACGGTCCTCGCGATCGCCGGACTGGTCGCGGCGGGACGCTTCGTGCTCCGACCGTTGTTCCGGCTGATCGGGCATCTGGGCGAGCGCGAGATGTTCGTGTTCGCCGCGCTATTCACCGTCATCGCCGCCGCCGCGGTGATGGAGCGGCTGGGATTGTCGACCGCGCTCGGTGCGTTTGTCGCCGGCGTGATGCTGGCCGACAGTCCGTACCGGCATGAACTCGAAGCGGATGTCGAGCCGTTCCGTGCGATCCTGCTCGGATTGTTCTTCCTTGCGGTCGGCATGATGCTCAACCTCGATGCGATCGCCGAGCGCCCGTTCTTCGTCATCGCCATGGCCGCAGCGCTGATCGCGACCAAGGCGGGGATCATCACCGCGCTCGGACTCGTGTTCCGGATGGGCTGGCGTCCGGCACTCGCGCTGGGCCTGCTGCTCAGCCAGGGTGGCGAGTTCGGGTTCGTGCTGCTCGCGCAGGCGCAGCAGGCGCTGCTGATCGCGCCCGATGCCGCCAGCCTGTTCGGCGCGATCATCACGCTATCGATGGCGACGACCCCGTTCCTCATGATGTTCACCCGCCGCTTCCGCGAGGAGCCGATCGCCGCGCAGACCGACCGCGACGGGCCGCGCGCGGACGGCGCGAACGCGATCATCGTCGGCTATGGCCGCTTCGGGCAAACCGTCGGGCAGATGCTGATGGCGCAGGATATTCCCGTGACCTTGATCGACACCGACATTGAGATGATCGACATCGCGGGCGAGCTGGGATCGAAGGTCTATTATGGTGACGGCACGCGGCTCGACCTGTTGCGGCAGGCGGGGGCGGCTGAGGCGGAGCTGATCCTTTTTTGCATGGACGGCGACCAATTGACGCTCGAGCAGTTGGAGGCGGTCCACGAAGCCTTCCCGAATGCCGCGCTCTACGTCCGCGCCTATGACCGCCGTGCTTTGGTCAAGCTCAAGAACGGTCCGGCGCGCGCCGTGGTGCGGGAGGTCCTCGAGTCGGCGGTGAAGATGGCGCGGTTGGCGATGAACGGGCTCGGCATCGCCCCCGGTGAGATCGAGCGCGCCGAACAGATGTATCGCGCCAGCGACAAGGAGCGGCTGCGCATCCAGATCGAGGCCAGCGATCCGCATACCGCGCGGGCCATGATCGCGGAACAGCATCCGTGGGGCGGGGGAGAACGACCGTGAACGCCATCCTGTTGCTGGCGGCGCTGTCGGGCGCGACTGCGGTCGGGGCAGGCGCGTTCGGCGCGCATGGCGCGTCAGGCGCGGCGGTCGAATGGCTGAAGACCGGTGCGCACTATCAGCTGGTCCACGCGGTCGCCACACTGGTCGCCTTGCGTTTCGAGGCCCGCGGGCCAGCGTGGTTGTTCGTCGCAGGCGGCGCGATCTTCGCCGGTACGCTCTACCTGATGGCGATCGGGCTGCCGCGCTGGCTGGGGGCAGTGACGCCGATCGGCGGAGCACTGCTGATCGCGGGCTGGTTGTGGCTGGCGTGGATCGGCGCACGCGGCTGACGCATCATCGGGTAGCGGCGGCGGGCTGCACCTCCTCGACCTCGCCGCGCTCGGGATCGCGGATCGACGGCCGCAGCCGTGCAAGGCTGCACATTCCCGCAACCACGGCCAGCCCGGCGGCGACCAGCGGCGCAGTCGCGCCTGCACCGACACCCAGCGCGAGCAGACCAGCGACCAGCGTGGCGCCAGTCGTTTGCCCGACCAGCCGCACCGTGCTGACCAGCCCGCCCGCCGCCGCGGCGCGCTCGCGCGGGGCCGAGCCGATGATGAGGCGGGCATTGGGCGGGAGGAAGGTGCCGAACCCCGCTCCGCACAGCGACATGCGCCACGCGATGTCGAACCATGACGGATCGGCGGGCATGAAGGCGAGCAAGAGCAGCGCCGTGGTCGAGATCGCCATGCCGATCCCGCCCAGCAATCCCGCCGGCACGCGATCGGAGAGCCAGCCCATCAGCGGCGCGACGACCATGTTGGTCAGCGGCCATGGCGCGATCACCGCGCCGACCGCGGCCGCGCTCATCCCATAGCTGTGCGTCAACCGGAACGGCGTCGACAGTAACAATGTCATCGACGCGGTGAAGGCGGTGAAGCCGCCGATCGTCGACAGAGCGATCACCGGACGCGAAAGGAGATCGATCGGCAGGATCGGCTGCGCCGCCGCCCGCTCGCGGTGGATGTAGAACCGCCCCACCATGATTCCGAGCGCGACGATCGCGAGCGACACGACCGGGCTGTCGCCATGTACCGCACTTTCCGCGCCGCCAATGACGAGTCCGAACATCGCCGCGCACATCACCGCGCTTACCACGTCGAACGGCCGGTCCCGCGGGGCCGAATCGGGCAGCGCGCGCCCGAGCAACAGCGAGGCGATGGCGAACGGGATCGCACTTGCGAAGACCCATGGCCAGGGTGCGATCGACAGCACCAGCCCGCCGATCGTCGGCGCCGCGGCGGCCGACGATGCGACGACAACCGAATTGATGCCCAGCCCGCGGCCGAGCTGCGCGGCGGGGTAGGTTTGCCGGATCAGCGCCGACGCCACCGCAAGCGCCCCGGCTGCCCCCACCGCTTGAACGGCCCGAACGACGAGCAGAAATGGCAAGCTCTTCGCGAAGAAGCACAGCAAGGTTGCGACCGTGAAGATCATCTGGCCGAGCTGATACATGCGTTTAAGCCCGATCCTGTCCCCCAGCCCGGCGAACGGCAACATCAGCATCACGAGCATCAACTGATAGACGGTGACGATCGCCACCACCGATGCCGATCCGACGTTCAGGTCGCGCGCGATCGTCGGCAACGCGACGTTCGCCACGCCGCCATCGATGATGACCAATGCGGTGCCGAATGAAAGGGCACCGATCGCTGCGTAGCGGCGTGGAAGAGGGAGACCGTCGCCGGCCTGTGGCAGATCGCTCATGTGCGCGCGACGACGCGCCGCGGTCGGGGTTGTTCCCGCAAGGCCGGTGCCGCAGAGTGCCGGGATGACGAGTGGAGCGAGCAGAATGAAAAGTAAGCGTATCGGATGGTGGCTCGCGGGTGTGGCGTTGACGGTGGCCGCGGGGGCGGCATGGGCGCAGCGCGCGGCGGAAACCGATCCCTATATCTGGCTCGAGGACAAAGACGGCGCGCGCGCGCAACGCTGGGTCGCGGCGGAGAATGCCCGCACCTTGCCGCGCCTGCAACGCGATCCGCGCTACACGCAATTCCATGCCGAAGCGCTGGCGATCGCTGCGGCCAAGGATCGCATTCCGATGCCCCAGCAGGTGATGGGGCGGATCGTCAACTTCTGGCGCGACGCCGATCATCCGCAGGGCATTCTTCGTTGGACGACTCCCGAGAATTACGTCGCGCCGCAACCCGAATGGCGTACGTTGCTCGACGTCGACGCGCTCAGCCAGGCGGAAGGACGCAAGTGGGTCTACAAGGGGCTGAACTGCCTCTCGCCTGACGAGCGGCTGTGCCTGGTGGCGCTGTCGGAAGGCGGCGAGGATGCCGTCACCTATCGTGAATTCGATCTATCGACCGGCCAGTTCGTCGCAAACGGCTTCGTGCTGCCGACGTCGAAGCAGGGAGCGGCGTGGCTCGACGAGGACCATCTGCTGGTCAGCCGCGATTGGGGCGCGGGGACGATGACCACGTCGAGCTATCCGTTCGTCGTCAAGAAGGTCACGCGGGGCGCTCCGTTGACTCAGGCCGTGGAGGTCTATCGCGGCGCGCCCGACGATCAGCTCGGCACCTATGCGAGCGTCATGACCGATGGCGCGGGCAACCGCGCGGTGTTCATCGAGCGGCAGAAGACCTTCTTCGGGGCGGACCGGCTGCTTCTGACCGCCTCCGGTGTCACGAAACTCGATCTGCCCGCGCGCACCGCGCCTGCGGCGATGGTGGACGGTCAGGTCGTCTTCACGACCAGCGAGCCGTGGGGCGCGATCCCGACCGGCGCGGTGGCCGCCGTGCCGCTGAAGGCGCTCGAGGCGGGCCGGATCACGCCGACGCTGATCTTCGCGCCGACGCCGCGCCAGGCCGTCGGCGGTGTCGATGCGACCCGTCATCACCTGATCGTCGACTATACCGACAATGTTCGGGGGCGGGTCAATGTCTATACGCCGTCGGCGACCGGCTGGACCGCTAAGGCCATGGCGCTGCCGGACAATGCGAGCTTTGGCATCGTCGGCACATCGGACCGGAACGACACCGCGTTCTTGGCGACAACCGGCTTCCTGACGCCCACGACCCTGGCGCGGTTTACTGCGGGCAGCGATGCCGCGCCGGTGCAGGTCAAGGCGCTCCCCGCCAAGTTCGATGCATCCGGACTGGTCGTGGACCAGTTCGAGGCGACGTCCAGCGACGGCACCAAGGTTCCGTATTTCATCGTCCATCCGCGCAACGCACCGCGCGACGGCAGCACGCCGACGATCATGACCGCCTATGGCGGGTTCGAGCTGCCGATGTTGCCGAGCTATTCGGCGATCACCGGCAAATTGTGGCTGGAGCGCGGTGGCGCTTATGTCCTTGCCAACATCCGCGGCGGGGGCGAGTTCGGGCCGGCGTGGCATGATGCCGGTCGCAAGACCAAGCGCCAGATCATCTACGACGACTTCGCGGCGGTTGCCCGCGACCTCATCGCCCGGCGGCTCACCAGCCCCGCCAAGCTTGGGATTTACGGTGGATCCAACGGCGGCCTACTGATGGGGGTGGAGTTCAACCAGCATCCGGATCTCTGGAAGGCGGTGACGATCCAGGTGCCGCTGCTCGACATGTTGCGCTACGAGCAGATCGCGGCCGGTGCGTCATGGGTCGACGAATATGGCTCGGTTTCGGTGCCGGCGGAGCGGGCGTTCCTGCGGACGATCTCGCCGTACCACAACATCAAGCGTGGCGTGTCCTATCCCGAGCCGTACATCTGGACCACGACCAAGGACGATCGTGTCGGCCCGCAGCATGCCCGGAAATTCGCGGCCCGGCTCAAGGAGTATGAGCTGCCGTACCTTTTCTACGAGGATACGGCGGGCGGCCACTCGGGCGATGCCGATATCGAGCAAGGAGCGCGTTTGCAGGCGTTGCAGATGACCTATTTCGCGCAAAAGTTGATCGGGTCGCGACAACCCTGAGGATGGGAACGCAGCGTTTCTCTCGTCGATCTTGCTGCGATGCGGCATGATCGGCTAAGAGGCGCGCGATGACTGCTGAAACCGAAAGCCGGCCTGCGCCGGTGGTGCCCGATAGCGTTCCCGTCGTCTTCGAGGCGATCGTCAAATTGCAGGCGATCGCCGCGATGTACAACCGGGGCAGCGTCACACTGGCCCCGCATATCCTCTATACCAAGCACGGCGAAATCTACCTCGACGCCCTGACGCTCGAGCGCGACGGTGTGCCACCCAAGGAGCCCAAGATCGGCGCGTTCAAATTGGCGGGTCTTTCGGCGCTCCGGATCACGCCGCGCCGCTTCAAGCCTAGTGAGCTGTTCGTCCCGGGCGAGGAACGCTACGTCGGGGTCACCCTGCTGTCCGTAGAGGCCTGAAACGGCCGATCCGGCTCACTTTGACGGGCGGTTTTTAGAGCCCGCCCGTCCTGACGATCGATAGCAACAACCAATAGAGCCCGCCGGCAAGCAGCATTGCTACCGGCAAGGTCATCACCCATGCCGCGGCGAGCTGCAGCAAGGTGCGACGCTGCAGGCCGTGCCCGCTCGCTACCGATGCGCCAGCGACGCCCGACGAGAGGATGTGCGTCGTCGACACCGGCAGGCCGAAGCGATCGGCGGCGAGGATCGTCGCCGCGGCCACGAGTTCGGCGGATGCGCCCATCCCATATGTCATGTGCTGCTTGCCGATCCGCTCACCGACCGTGACGACGATCCGTTTCCAGCCGACCATCGTCCCAAGTCCGAGCGCGAGCGCGACCGCCACCTTCACCCAGAGTGGGATGTAGCGGGTTCCCCGCTCCAGCCGCGTGCGATAATCGGTGAGCACGGTCTTCTCGCCGTCGTTGAAGCCGTTGTCTTTGGCGGCGGCGATCATCCGCGTCGTATCCATGACGAGATACATGTCGTTGCGGATGTTGGGCGCGGCGCTCGCAGGGACCTGGCCGAGCGAACCATAGCTGGCGACGCGGCGGGCGAGTTGGTCCGAAACGGTAATTGCCGCCCCATAAGTCTGGCCGTTCAGCACCTCGCGCTTCTTCAGCGACGTCTTGAGGACGGCGCGTGCACGATCGGGATCGACCGGCGTCGCACCATGGGCGACCAGCATCGCACGGGCGTCCGCCGCACTCTGCACGAAGGCGGGCGTTTCGCTGGCCGGCAGGGTACGATTGAGCGCATAGGCGGTGGGCGCGCAGCCGATCAGGATCAGCATGATGAGCCCCATGCCCTTCTGACCGTCATTGGACCCGTGGCTGAACGACACCGCCGTGCAGGTGAAGATGAGCAGCGCCCGGATGCCGCGCGGCGGAGGCGTGTCGCCCTCCGGCGGGGTCATCAGTTGTGGATTGCGGGTCATGTGTCGGATGACGAGCAGCAGCAGCGCGGCCGCGCCGAACCCGATCAATGGCGCCATCCACAATCCGGTTAGCACCTTCGTGGCCTGCGACCAGTCGACCCCCGACGTTCCGCCGGTGTCACTGGTCAGCAATTGGTTCGCGAGCCCGACACCGAGCACCGAACCGATCAGCGTATGGCTGGAACTGTTGGGAAGACCGACATACCAGGTCGCGAGGTTCCAGAGCACCGCCGCGAACAGCAGCGCGAAGATCATCGCGAAGCCCGCGCCCGATCCGACATTCAGGATCAGATCTACCGGCAACAGGGTGATGATCGAATAGGCGACCGCCCCCGAGGAGAGCATCACGCCGAGAAAGTTGAAGAAGCCCGACCAGACGACCGCGAAATGCGCGGGCAATGCGTTGGTGTAGATGACGGTCGCGACGGCATTGGCCGTGTCGTGGAAGCCGTTCACGAACTCGAATCCGAGTGCGATCAGCAACGCGAGACCGAGAAACGCGAACACGCCGAGCGCGAGTTGCTCCCCGACCTGCTGCGTGTCGATCAACACGCTGACCCCTGCATAGCCGAAGCCGATCAGGACAATGGCCAGAAAGGCGACACGGGCCACGGGATGAACCGGACCGTCGAACGAGCGCGTCGCCGCGGGCGGTGACGAAGGCGACGCCTCTAGGACATTGGATGCCATGACGAGTCTCGCTCTCGGCGTATACCGTGACAGTTTGATGACCGACGCACTGTCTTAATGCGAAGCTCGCGAATTAAGGAGGTCAGCCCGTCCCGGTAGAGGTGGGGAAAGTCGTTTGTTTCGCGTAACTTGTGCGTCGAACGACCAGTCCCGCCGCCGGGCAAGCCGCGGCCGGATACTTCGGAGAACATCCGGCCCCTTGCTTGCCGATCAGCGGCGGGTGATCGCCGCCAGTTCAACGCCGCGTGCGTGCGTCAGCGCGGCGAGCCGTAGCTGCGCGTCCTTGCCCATCTCGGCCTGGCAGCGGAGCACGTCAAAACGGTCACGGATATCAAAGGGATGACCGCAGACCTTGATGGCTGCGCGGCGGGCGCGTTGGCGGAAATGGTATTGGCCGGCGACGGTGGCGAGATTGAGATCGTTGACCGCGACTCGTGCGGTGAACGTTACGCGATCCGGTTGGGCCAGGGCGGGCGAGGAGGAAAAAGCGAGCGTCAGCAAGGCCGTAAGCGCGGCGCGATCGAAGCGGTTCATCGACGTTACTCCTGGAGGATATCGGCAGCCTGGCCGGATGTCGCTTCTGCCCCGCAGGCGAGTGACTGTCCGGTGCGGCGAATTGCCGATGCGGTGCGCCTAGACGCGGCAATTTACCGCATCGCGTCGGGACCGCGTCGCTTCGATGACGCCAGAACGTCGCCGTTTCGCTTGCCCGGGACGCTCCCGTTCCCTAACTGTTCGAAGTGACCGAACGCTCCGCCGCTACGCAGGACCCGCCGTATCTGGCCGGGCTCAACTCCCCGCAACGCGAGGCGGTGCTGACCACCGACGGCCCGGTTCTGGTGCTGGCGGGCGCGGGCACCGGGAAGACCGCGGCGCTGACCGCGCGACTGGCGCATCTGCTGTGGACGCGGCGCGCCTATCCGTCGGAGATCCTGTCGGTGACCTTCACCAACAAGGCCGCACGCGAAATGCGCGAGCGGGTCGGGCGGCTGGTCGGCGACGCGGTCGAGGGGATGCCGTGGCTCGGCACCTTCCACGCGATCGGCGCGAAGATGCTGCGCCGTCACGCCGAGCTGGTCGGATTGCAGAGCAACTTCACGATCCTCGACACCGACGATCAGCTGCGCCTGCTCAAGCAACTCGTCCTGGCCGCGGACATCGACGAAAAGCGTTTCCCGGCGCGATCGCTGGCCGGGCTGATCGACGAGTGGAAGAACAAGGGGCTCGTGCCCGCCGAGATCGATGCCGGCGAAAGCGAACGCTACGCCAACGGGCGCGGCGGCGAGCTGTACCAGCAATATCAGGACCGGCTGAAGGCGGTGAACGCCTGCGACTTCGGTGACCTGCTGCTGCACGTCCTCACGATCCTGAAGCGCGACCGCGGGGTGCTGGAACACTATCAGCAGCGCTTCCGCTACATCATGGTCGACGAATATCAGGACACCAATTCGGTCCAGTACCTGTGGCTGCGGCTGCTCGCGCAGGAGCGGCGCAACATCTGCTGCGTCGGCGACGACGATCAGTCGATCTATTCGTGGCGCGGCGCGCAGGTCGAGAATATCCTGAAGTTCGAGAAGGACTTTCCCGGCGCCAGGGTGATCCGGCTCGAGCAGAACTATCGCTCGACCCCGCATATCCTCGCCGCGGCGTCGGGCGTGATCGCGAACAACGGCGGGCGGCTTGGCAAGGAGCTGTGGACCGAGCTTGATGCCGGCGAGAAGGTGCGCGTGCTCGGCGTCTGGGATGGTCCCGAGGAAGCGCGTCGCGTCGGCGACGAGATCGAATCGGTGCAGCGTAGCGGCAAGAGCCTCGACGAGATCGCGATCCTCGTTCGCGCGCAGCACCAGACCCGCGAGTTCGAGGACCGCTTCATCGCGATCGGGCTGCCGTACCGGATCGTTGGCGGATTCCGCTTCTACGAACGCGCCGAGATCCGCGACGCTTTGGCGTATCTGCGCGTCGTCAACCAACCCGCCGACGATCTGGCGTTCGAACGGATCGTCAACACGCCGAAGCGCGGGCTGGGCGACAAGGCGATCGCGAAACTGCACCAGCTCGCGCGGGCGGAGGGCGTGCCGCTGTCGATCGCGGCGGCCCGGATCCTCGACACCGACGAATTGACTCCACAGGCGCGGAAAGCACTCGGGCGGTTCGTCGGCGATGTCGCGCGATGGCGGGACATGGCGCGCGACCTGCCGCATCCGGAGCTGGCGCGACAGATCCTCGACGAGAGCGGCTATACCGCGATGTATCAGGCGGAGAAGTCGACCGAGGCAGCGGGGCGGCTGGAAAACCTCACCGAGCTGGTCCGCGCGATGGAGGAATATGAGAACCTCGGCGCGTTCCTCGAACATGTCAGCCTCGTCATGGACAATGAGGCGACGCGCGACGATCCCAAGGTGACGATCATGACGATCCATGCCGCCAAGGGGCTGGAGTTCGACACCGTCTTCCTCGCCGGCTGGGAAGAGGGGCTGTTCCCGTCGCAACGGTCGCTTGATGAGGGCGGCACGCGCTCGCTGGAGGAAGAGCGCCGGCTGGCCTATGTCGCGATCACGCGGGCGCGGCGGCTGGCGACGATCCTCCATGCCGCCAACCGCCGCATCTATGGCCAGTGGACCAGTTCGATCCCGTCGCGCTTCGTCGGCGAGTTGCCGCCGCAGCATGTCGAGAGCGAGACGAGCATGTCGGGCGGCGAGAGCCTGTGGCGCGCCAATTGGTCGGAGCGCGCCGATCCGTTTGCGGATGTCGCGCGCGGCACCGGCCGCGGGCCCGGGTGGCAGCGCGCCGCCGGGACGCTTGGCACCAAGCCGGGCGGCGAGTGGTCGAGCCGCACGTTCACGCGCGAACCGGCGCGAGTCGTCGAAAGTCGATCCTCGGCTGTGAGCCTGGGAAACAAGGGCCGCGGCGACCTGTCGGTGGGCCAGCGCGTGTTCCATCAGAAGTTCGGCTATGGCGCGATCGCGGAGATCGAGGGCAACAAGCTGGAGATCGATTTCGAGCAGGCCGGACGCAAGCGCGTGATGGACAGCTTCGTCACCGCCGGTTGATCGTGCGACTTTCGTCGGTTGCGCTGGTTGAGGCACCGGAGGTGCTTCCATGTCCGAAACCGCCGAAAAGTCCGATCCTGCGTTGTGGGAGAAGGTGAAGGAAGAGGTCATCGCCGGTGCGAAGGGCGGCAAGAAGGGCCAATGGTCGGCGCGGAAGGCGCAATTGGCGGTCGCCGCGTACAAGAAGCGCGGCGGCGGGTATAAGGGCGGCAAGGACGACGACAATTCGCTCCACCAATGGACCGAAGAAGATTGGGCGACGAAGTCCGGGAAGCCGAGCGGCGAGACGGGCGAGCGCTATCTGCCCAAAGACGCGCGCGACGCACTGACCGACAAGGAATATGCGCGAACGTCGGACAAGAAGCGCGCCGACACTCGCAAGGGCCGGCAGTTCTCGGCACAACCCCGGGATGTCGCCACGAAGACGGCGAGCGCCCGCGATCATCGCACCCGCGAGGCGCTCTATGCCGAAGCGCGCAGGCGCGGGATCGCGGGACGATCGAAGATGAACAAGGCGCAGCTTCGCGCCGCCCTTGCGGGATGAGCGAGAAAAATCGGGGCGGCCCGGAAGGACCGCCCCGTAGTTCAGGGAATGGCCGGGCGAGGGGGAATTGCCCGGCAATATGCGTCACGCACCCGAAGGCGGCGTCGCACAGGCATCATATAACGCGTCAACATTGCTGTCGTGTGTCTTTGGAACCCGTTTTCGTGACTGCAACGACATAATTTTGTGCGTTGACGCGGGAAGCCGGCTGCGGGGAAAGGGAGCATGTCCTCTTCCGCTCTTCCGGCCGCCTCGCATCGCCGTATCCTGCTCGCCAGCCTCGTCGGCACGTCGGTGGAGTTCTACGACTTCTATATCTATGCGACCGCTGCTTCGCTGGTGTTCGGGCCATTGTTCTTTCCCGCTGGCGATCCGTCCGCGCAATTGCTCGCCGCTTATGCGAGCCTGGCGGTGGCGTTCTTCGCACGGCCGGTCGGTGCCTGGGCGTTCGGTCATTACGGCGACCGGATCGGGCGCAAGTCGACGCTGGTCGTCAGCCTGATGCTGATGGGCGGATCGACGCTCGCGATCGCATTCCTGCCGACCTACGCGCAGGCCGGTTACCTCGCACCGGTGTTGCTGTGTTTGTTGCGGTTCGGCCAGGGCTTCGGGCTGGGCGGCGAATGGGGCGGGGCGGCGTTGCTCGCGGTCGAGAATGCGCCGCCGGGCTGGCGCGGGCGCTATGGCATGGTGCCGCAGCTCGGTGCGCCGGTCGGATTCATCGCCGCCAACGGGCTGTTCCTGCTGCTCGGCCTGCTGATGAGTGCCGAGGACTTCGTGGCCTGGGGATGGCGTATTCCGTTCGTGCTGTCGGTCGTGCTGGTCGGGCTCGGCCTGTGGGTGCGGCTGAAGATCGCCGAGACACCGGCGTTCGCACGTGTGCTGGAGGAAGGGCCGCCGCCAGCAGTGCCGATGGGTGAGTTGCTGCACGATCACTGGCGTGCGGCGCTGGGCGGCACCGCGGGGGCGATCGCCTGTTTCGCGGTCTATTATATCGCGACGGCGTTCGCGCTTGGCTATGCGACGACGCGGCTGGGGATTGCGCGGCCGACGATCCTGTCGATGCAACTCGGCGCGATCCTGTTCATGGCGGTCGGGATCGTCCTGTCGGGCATCTGGGCCGATCGCCGCGACGCACGGCATGTGCTGACCTGGGGATGCGTCTTCGCGGTGATCGCCGGATTCGTGCTGGCGCCGGGGCTGGGGTCGGGATCGCCGCCGCTGATCTTCGCCAGCCTGTCGGTGGCGCTGTTCGCGATGGGGTTCGTGTACGGACCGCTGGGTGCGTGGCTGCCCGGATTGTTCCCGGCGCGGGTGCGCTACACGGGGGTGAGCCTTGCCTTCAACATGGCCGGCATCATCGGCGGCGGGCTGACCCCGGTCGCCGCGGAAACGCTGGCGCGGCACGGCGGCCTGTCGCTGGTCAGCGGCTATCTTGCGGGAATGTCGCTGGTCAGTCTGGTCGCGCTGCTGGCGATGCGACCGCGCGACCCCGCCGCCTGACGTTCAGCCAAGCCGTAACAGCATCAGGCGCGCGCGGCCGTGCGTGCGATCGGCGTCGACGACAAAGCCCGCCGGTATCTCGCCCTCACCCTTCGCGGTTTCGATCGAGACCCATGTCGCCGGACCGATCCAGCCGAGCCGGGTCAGCTTGTCGGCAGCCACCGCACCCGCGCCGGTCGCATAGGGCGGGTCCATCATCACGATGTCGAGCGGCGCACGCGCCGGGCCGAGCGCCATCACCGACGCGGCCCGGATGTCGGCGCCCGTCGCCCCCAGCTTCGCGACATTGGCGCGCAGCACGTCGAGCGCCGGCTTGTCCTGCTCCACGAACAGGCAACTTGCGGCGCCGCGCGACAGGGCCTCCAGTCCGAGCGCTCCGGAGCCCGCGAAGAGGTCGGCGCACGCCAGCCCCTCGAAGCTGCCGACGCGGCTGGCGAGCATCGAGAACAATGCCTCGCGCGTACGATCGGCGGTGGGGCGGGTGGCGTCGCCCTTGGGCGCGGCGAGCGGACGACCGCGCCACTGGCCGGCGATGATCCTCACTTGCGCCCCCGCGGACGCGCGCCCGGCTTGGGCTTCGGCTTGGCCCAGCCGGGTTGGCGCTTGATCCGGGCGGGCCGCTGCGGCGTGACCGGCTGTTCCTCGGCCTTCGGTGCTGTCGGCCGCGGCGCGGCGCGCGGCGGGCGTGACGTGGTGGCGACGGCTTTCACGGGCGCGCGCTCGCCGGTGCGCGGAGGCTGCGGCGCACTGGTGCCGCGATGGGGCGCAGCCGCTCGCGCCACGCCGGGCGCGGGCCGTGGCCCAGCGGGAGCGCGCGCGCCGGTCGGCTGACGCGAGGCAGGCGCACGGCGGGTGCCGGGCACGGCGACATCCGCTACCTTTGGGCGCAGCTTGGCGGCGGCCTTCAGGGTTTGGCGGAAAGCGATCAGGTCCGCGACGCGAACCTCTCCGATGTCGCCGGCCGGCAGGTCGCCGAGCACGAACGGGCCATACCGCGTGCGGATCAGGCGGCTGACGCGCAGCCCCAGATGTTCGAGCACGCGACGGACCTCGCGGTTCTTGCCCTCGCTGAGCGTCATCTCGATCCAGACGTTGGCACCGGTGCGGCGCTCGAGATTGGCGTCGATCGCGCCGTAGCGGATGCCGTCGATCTCGATGCCGTGGATCAGATCCTCGAGCTGTGCCTGGCTGATCTGCCCGTAGGCGCGCGCGCGATAGCTGCGCTCGACGCCGGTCGCGGGCAGTTCGAGTTGTCGCTTGAATTCGCCATCGGTGGTCAGGAGCAACAGCCCCTCGGTATTGAGATCCAGCCGGCCGATGGGCACGAGCCGCGGCAGATCGGCGGGCAAGCGGTCGTAGATCGTCGCGCGACCGGCCGGATCGCGCTCGGCGGTCAAGACACCGGTCGGTTTGTGGAAGAGAAACAGCCGGGTAGGCTCGGCCGCGGCGACCGGCTCCCCGTCTACCGTAACGCCGTCGAGCGACGGCAGCACCGTGGCCGGCGTGTCGAGCACGACACCGTCCTTCGCGACGCGCCCCTCGGCGATCATCCGCTCGACCTCGCGCCGGGAGGCCACGCCGGCGCGGGCGAGCAGCTTGGCGATGCGGTGCGGGGAACGTTCGTCGGCCATCCCGGTCGCTTACGGGCTGCGCGCGCCGGCAACAAGGATTCTGATCGCGCGAAGCACGCGGGAAAGAAAACCGCCCAGCGGGGTTGAGCGGATGGCAGATTAGCGGGGGCGGAACAGGCGATGTTGTTCGGACGGCGGCAGCGGTCGATCGAAAAGTTGCTCGTCGTCGAGGACGAGCCGCTGGTGGCGTTCGACACCGAGCGGATGCTGAGCGATCAAGGCTTCACCATCGTCGCGACCGTCGACCGGGTCGCCGACGCGGTGCGGGTGATCGAGGCCGGCGCGGCGATCGATCTGGTGCTGGTCGACATCAACCTCGCCGATGGCAGCGGCATCGACGTCGCCCGGTCGGCAGCGGCGCGCGGGATCCGGGTGCTGTTCGTGACCGGCGCCTGCCCGGTCGATGCCGAGGTCGTGGCGGTCGGTTGTCTTTCGAAACCCTATACGCAACGGGATCTTGTCGGCTCGATCGACGCGATCGAGACGGCCGCGGAGGGGCGATCGCCGCCGCGCGTTCCCGGCGGATTGCGGCTGTTCGGAGGCGGAACGTCGATGACCGGGCTTACCTGACCGCGATTTCGCGCTAAGCCGTGCGCCTGACGGATGAGGGCGATGTGGATGGCGGCGCGGGTGGACGGACGAACCTGGGTGGATGGTGTGCGCCCCTATCTGGAGCGCGGGCCGCTCGCTGCCTTCGCGCTGGGCGTGTCGTCGGGTTTTCCCTATGCGATGATCGCCGCGACGCTGACGACGCGGCTGGCGCAGAGCGGGATCGACAAGAAGACGGTGACGGCGTTCAGCCTCGCGTTTCTCGTCTATAACATCAAGTTCTTGTGGGCGTGGGTCGTCGATGGCGTGCGGTTGCCGGTGCTCGGCGCGCTGGGGCAGAGGGTATCGTGGCTGATCGCGGCGGGGGTGCTGGTGATCGCGGCCGTGGCCAATCTGGCGCTCGTCGATCCCGGAGCGAGCATCGGCGCGACCGTCACCGCAGCGATCCTGGTCGCGGTGGCCGGATCGACGTTCGACGTCGTCATCGACGCCTTTCGCATCGAAATTCTCGAGCCGCGTCAATTGGGTGTCGGGTCCGGGATGAGCCAGTACGGCTGGCGGATCGGATCGGCGGGGGCGGCATCGCTGGCGCTGTTGGTCGCGGCCCGGCACGGCTGGACTTTCGCCTATCTGTCGACCGCGGTGCTCGCCTTGCCGGCGATGGTAGCGGGTCTGGTCCTCGGAGAGCCGCGGCGGCATCGCGACGTCGAGCCGCGGCGCGGGGTCGGGGCGGCCCTGGCTGCGATCTGGCGGCCGTTCCTGCAATTCTTTGCGCGTCCCGGCGCGTTCGTGGTGCTGTTGTTCATCCTGATCCACAAAATCGGCGACACATTGGGACAGCTGGTGCTGCGCCTGTTGCTCAATGATACCGGATTTACCAACGACGAGATCGCTTTGTACGACGTCGGTGTGGGTTTCTGGGCCTATCTGATCGGGATTTTCCTGGGCGGGGTCATGTACGCCCGGCTGGGTCTGAAGCGGGCGGTGCTGATCAGCCTGGTGCTGATGGCGGTTTCCAACGCCAGCTTCGCCGCGCTTGCGGCAGCGGGCCATAGCAACCTCGGACTCGCCGGTGCGATGACGTTCGAGAACATCGCGTCCGGGATCGGCGGGGTGACGGTGGTCGCCTATTTCTCGGCGCTGTGCGACCTGCGCTTCACCGCCGCGCAATATGCGCTGATCTCGGCGGCGGCGAGCGTCGTCGGGCGGATCGTGACCGGGGCGAGCGCGGGCGCGCTGGTCGAGCGGGTCGGCTACGTCAATTTCTACCTGCTGACGGTCGTGCTGGCGCTGCCGGGGGTGGCGCTGTTCTGGTGGATGAGCCGGTCGGGGCTGGTCGACCGATCGGTCGGGAGCGCCGGCACCGAAGGGCCGGGCGACGCACGCGATGGCACCGCACCCTAGACGCTGACCGGCCGGCCCTCGTCGGCAAAGGCGGCAGCGAGCGCGGCGGCGCTGGCCAGCACGCCGTCGACGTGACGCTGGCCCAGCAGGTCCTGCATCAGCAGGCGCGCGCCATCGGTGCGCGTCTCGACCCGCGCGAGGATGGCGAGCAACACCTGCTCCGAAGCGGTCATCCGCGCGCAGCAGCACGGGGCGATGGCGATCGGCACCGTCGCGTTGCCGGCCAGATCGGCCATCAACGCGCGCATCAACAGCAACGGGCGCCGGAACGCCTCGCCGAATGCCGTGAAGAAGCCGTGCGCCGCGCGCGCGTCCGACAGGCCGTGCGCCCCCATGCGGCGCATCGCAAACAGGATGATGCGCGCATTGGGGCAGTCGGGCAGCGGATGCGGCAAGGCGTTGGCGGTCAGAACGGGGGCGGGAAGCTGGGTCATGGAACAGGCGACTCCTCTTGCCCGCGCAAGGTCGCCTGTACGCTATTGCAAGTCAATCGCAGAATTTACGTCAGGTCGGGCTTTCGTCGTTCGCCCTCAACACTTCACCGGCGAGATAAAGCGATCCGGCGATCAGCACCGGCTGACCCGGGCGCTCCGCACCGGCGACCTGCGCAAGTGCCGCCGGGATGTCGCGAGCGGCATGGCGAGCGGGAATGCCGAGGCCAGCGGCGACCGCGATCAGCTCGACCGGCGCATGGCAGGCGTGGCCGGGCACCGGCACGGCGACCAGCGTGTCGATCATGTCGGCGAACGGCGCGAGGAACCCGGCGGCGTCCTTGTTGGCGAGCATCCCGAGCACCACGACCAGCACGCGCGCGCCGTTGCTGCCGATCACGTGCGGGAGCGCCGCGGCGATGGCGTCTCCCGCCGAGACATTATGCCCACCATCGAGCCAAACGGGCCTGTCGCCCAGCGGTGCGGTCAGCGGACCGGTCGACAGGCGCTGGAGCCGAGCGGGCCAGCGGGTCTTCGTGGCGGCGACAGCGAGTTCGTCGATCGGCACCGACAGGCGCGATTGATGACGGATCATCGCCACCGCCAGCGCGAGATTGGCGTCCTGGTGCGCGCCGGGCATCGACGGCAGCGGCAGGGCGAGGGTGCCCGCGGCGTCCTGATAGCGAAGCCGATCGTCGGCGGTGTAGCGCCACGTCGTCTCCTCTGGATACCAGCGTGCACCGCACGCCTGCGCCGCCTGCGCGACAGGCGCGGCGATCGCAGGCGGATAGGCCATCGTCACCAGCGGCACGCCGGGCTTGGCGATCCCGGCCTTTTCGGCCGCGATGCGTTCGAGCGAATCGCCGAGAAACGCCTGATGATCGATCCCCAGCGCCGCGATCCCGCACGCGACCGGCGCGGGCAGCACGTTGGTCGCGTCGAGCCGTCCGCCGAGTCCGACCTCGATCACACAGGCATCTGCCGGCGTGCGCGCGAAGGCGAGGAAGGCGGCGGCGGTCGTGATCTCGAAGAAGCTCGCACCGATGCCGTCGGCCCGGTCGAGCACCTCCGCCAGCAGCGCGGCCAGCGCGGCGTCGTCGATCAACTGACCGGCGAGGCGGATGCGTTCGTTGAAGCGGACCAGATGCGGGCTGGTGTAGACGTGGACGCGGTAGCCCGACGCCTCCAGCGCGCTGCGCAGGAAAGCACAGGTCGAGCCTTTGCCGTTGGTGCCGGCGACGTGGAAAACCGGCGGGAGCGCAAGGTGCGGATCGCCGAGCCGTGCGAGCAGGCGCGTGATCCGGTCGAGCCCGAGCACGTCCGCGCCCGGCGACAGCGACCAGAGGCGGTCGAGCTGTGCCTGCACGGCGGGATCGCTGGAGACGGCGTGATCGGCAGGGGTCGGGGGCGTCGTCACAGCTTGATTCATCCGGCTCTAGAGTGTGATGCATCCAATCTGAAGCGTCACCCCGGCGAAGGCCGGGGCCCAGTTGCGGGACGCTGATGATGTACGTCGCGCCTCATGTCGCAGGCCTTCCCACCTGGACCCCGGCCTTCGCCGGGGTGACGATGGGAGATGGTTCAAGTCGGATCGAAGCCCCTCCTCCTTGGGAGAGGGGGCGGGGCGAGCACTTCCACGAACGCCGCCCTCGTTGGATTCCCCACCCCCGGCCCCTCCCCTGAAGGGGAGGGGAGTCAGGCGGCCTTTCGTTCGCCGCAGAGATAGCCGATCACGGTCGCCAACTTGGCGCGCAGCTCGCGGCGATGCACGACCATGTCGATCATGCCGTGCTCCAGATAATATTCGCTGGTCTGGAAGTCGTCGGGCAGCTTTTCGCGGATCGTGCTCTCGATCACGCGGCGTCCGGTGAAGGCGAGCGTCGCCTTCGGCTCGGCGATGTGGACGTCGCCGAGCATCGCATAGGCTGCCATCACGCCGCCCGAGGTCGGGTCGGTCAGCACGACGATATAGGGCAGCCCGGCATCGTGGAGCATCTGGATCGCGACGGTGCTGCGCGGCATCTGCATCAGGCTGAGAATGCCCTCCTGCATCCGCGCGCCGCCCGAGGCGGTGAAGACGATGAAGGGTGCGCGGTCCTTTACAGCAGTTTCGACGCCCTGGATGAACGCCTCGCCGACCGCCTGGCCCATCGATCCGCCCATGAACGCGAAATCCTGCACGCCGATCACGACACGGTGGCCGTCGATCGTGCCACGCGCGTTGACGAAGGCGTCCTGCTCGCCGGTGCTGGCGCGCGCGGCCTTGAGGCGATCGGCGTAGCGCTTCGAATCGCGGAACTTGAGCGGATCCTCGGGCGAACGCGGCGCGGGCAGCACGTCGATGCTGGCCGGATCGAGCAGATGCTCGAAGCGCTCGCTGGGGCCGATCCGTTCGTGATGGTCGCAGGTCGGGCAGACGTAGAGGTTCTCCTCCAGCTCCTTGGTGAAGACCATCGTCCCGCAGCCCTTGCACTTGTGCCAGAGGTGATCGGGGGTTTGCGCCCTGGCACCGCCCGGGACGATCCCGGACAAAGCGTTGCGGACGTTGCTGAGCCAGCTCATGCGGAAACCTTTCGTGCGTCGGCGAGCGCGGCCGACAGCGTCTTGATATAGGCGGCGACCGGCGCGGCGGCAGCAGGGCCGTGCTCCGCGACGATCTCGACGATCGCCGAGCCGACGACGACGCCGTCGGCAACGCGACCGATCGCGCGTGCCTGTTCGGGGGTGCGGACGCCGAAGCCGACCGCGACCGGCAGGTCGGTGGCGTGCTTCAGCCGTGCGACCGCTTCCTCGATCGACGCCTGTTGCGCCTGTTGCTTGCCGGTGATGCCGGCGACCGAGACGTAATAGATGAAGCCGCTGGCGCCGTTCAGGACCTCGCCGATCCGCTTGTCGCGCGTGGTGGGCGTGGCGAGCCGGATCAGGTCGATGCCCATCGCGCGCAACGCCGGCCCGAGTGCATCGTCCTCCTCCGGGGGCACGTCGACGCAGATCACGCCATCGACGCCCGCGTCGTGCAGCGCGGTGGCGAACCACTCCGGCCCCCGGCGCAGCATCGGATTGGCATAGCCCATCAGCACCAGCGGGGTGAGCGGATGGCGGGCGCGGAAGTCCTTGGCGATCCGCAGGATGTCGGCGGTGGTGACTCCGCCATCGAGCGCGCGGATGTTCGCCGCCTGGATCGCGGGGCCGTCCGCCATCGGATCGGTGAACGGCATGCCCAGCTCGATCACGTCCGCGCCGCCCTCGACCAGCGCATTGAGGATCGCGGGCGTCGCGGCGACCGACGGATCGCCCGCGGTGACGAAGCAGATCAGCGCGGGACGATCGGCGATGAAGGCGTCGGCGAGGCGGGTCAAATCTGCACTCCCAGCGCTTCGGCGACGGTGAAGATGTCCTTGTCGCCGCGGCCGCAGAGGTTGGCGAGGATGATCGAATCTGCCGGCATTTCCTTGGCTTTGCGCGCGACGGCGGCGATCGCGTGCGACGGTTCGAGCGCGGGGATGATGCCTTCGGTCCGGCACAGCAGCTGGAAGGCGTCGAGCGCCTCGCGGTCGGTGACGGCGGTATAGTCGACGCGGCCGCTGTCCTTCAGCCACGCATGTTCGGGGCCGATGCCGGGATAGTCGAGGCCAGCCGAGATCGAATGCCCCTCGGTGATCTGGCCGTCGTCGTCCTGCAACAGATAGGTCTTGTTGCCGTGGAGCACGCCCGGGAAGCCGCCGGCGAGGCTGGCGGCGTGCTTGGCCTCCAGCCCTTCGCCCGCCGCTTCCACGCCGAGCATCTTCACATCGGCATCGTCGAGGAACGGGTGGAACAGCCCGATCGCGTTCGATCCGCCGCCGATCGCCGCGACGAGCAGGTCGGGGAGGCGACCGGTGCGATCGAGCAGTTGCGTGCGCGCCTCGCGACCGATCACGCTCTGGAAGTCGCGCACCAGCTCCGGATAGGGATGCGGGCCGGCGGCGGTGCCGATGATGTAGAAGGTGTCGTGGACGTTGGCGACCCAGTCGCGCAGCGCCTCGTTCATCGCATCCTTCAGCGTGCGCGCGCCGCTTTCGACCGCGCGCACTTCGGCACCGAGCAGCTTCATGCGGAAGACGTTCGGCTGCTGCCGCTCGACGTCCTTGGCGCCCATGTAGATCACGCACGGCAGCCCGAAGCGCGCGCAGACCGTGGCGGTGGCGACGCCGTGCTGGCCGGCGCCGGTTTCGGCGATGATCCGCGTCTTGCCCATGCGGATCGCGAGCAGGATCTGGCCGATGCAATTGTTGATCTTGTGCGCGCCGGTGTGGTTCAGCTCGTCGCGCTTGAACCAGACCTGTGCGCCCATCCCGTCGGGCGCGCTGTCGCGCAGCGTGTCGGTCAGCCGCTCGGCGTAGTAGAGCGGCGAGGGGCGGCCGACATAATGTTCCAGCAAATCGTCGAACTGCGCGGCGAAGGCCGGATCCTCCTTGGCGGCGCGATACTCGCGCTCGAGGTCGAGGATCAGCGGCATCAGCGTTTCGGAGACATAACGGCCGCCATAGGGGCCGAAATGCCCGCGCTCGTCCGGCTGCGCGCGGAAGGAATTGGGTGCGTTCATGATGCGGAAACCCGTTGCAGGAAGGCGGCGATTTTGTCCACGTCCTTGACGCCGGGCGCGGACTCGACGCCCGACGAAACGTCGACCAGCGGCGCGCGGGTCCGCGCGATCGCCTCGGCGACGTTGGCGGGGTCGAGCCCGCCGGACAGCGCCCAGGGAAGCGCGTGGCGGAAGCCGTCGAGCAATTGCCAGTCGAAGCGGACGCCCATGCCGCCGGGCAGCGTGGCGCCCTCCGGGGTCTTGGCGTCGTAGAGCAGGCGGTCGGCGGCATCGCTGTAGGCGGATGCGGCGGCGAGGTCGGCGCGGGTCTTTACCGCGATTGCCGCCCATGTCTCGCGTGCTGACAGGCGGCGCAGCGCGGCGACGCGGGCGGGCGTGGTCTTGTGGAGCTGGATCGCGTCGAGCTTGCCGGCCGCGATGGTCGCGGCGAGCAGCTCGTCGTCCGGGTCGACGAACACGCCGACCTTGCGGACGTGCGCCGGGACGCGCGTCGCCAGCTCGGCGAGGCGGTCGAGCGTCAGGTGGCGCGGCGAGGGCGGGAAGACGACGAAGCCGACGTGGCTCGCGCCGCCCTTCAGCGCGGCGTCGAGCGTCTCGGGAGTCGAGAGGCCGCAGATCTTGGCGGTGACGGGCATCGCGCGGCTTTAGGCGCTTGCCCGCACCCTGCCAATATCGCGTTAGAGCGTGGCGGCGATCGCGCGGGCGGCGGCGTCGGGGTCTTCGGCCTGCGTGATCGGGCGACCGATCACCAGCATCGATGCGCCGCGGTCGATCGCCATCCGCGGGGTGACGACGCGCTTCTGGTCGCCGACCTCACCGTCGGCGGGGCGGACGCCGGGGACGACGAAATAGCCCTTCGGCCACGCGGCGTGCGCGGCCTTCACCTCGGCGCCCGAGCAGACGATGCCGTCGAGCCCCGCTTCGCGCGCCAGTTCGGCGAGGCGCAGGACATGGTCGTGCGCGCTGCCGGCAACGCCGGTTGCGGCGAGATCGTCCTCGTCGAGACTGGTGAGCATCGTCACCGCGACGACCTTGGTCGAGGGATGCGCGGCGGCCTTGGCATCCTCCAGCATCGCACGCCCGCCGCTGGCGTGAACGGTCAGCACCGCCGGGGCGAGCCCCGCAAGCGACTGCACCGCCTTGGCGACGGTATTGGGGATGTCGTGGAGCTTGAGGTCGAGGAAGACGGGCAGGCCAATCTCCTCCATCGCGCGGACGCCCGAGGGCCCGTGTGCGCAGAAGAACTCCAGCCCCAGCTTGATGCCGCCGACATGGTGGCGGACCTTTTGCGCCAGCGCGCGGGCACGATCGAGATCGGGCGTGTCGAGGGCGACGAAGATGCGGTTGGCCATCATTCGGCTCCGGTCGGGGGGGCCGCGGGCGGCATGTAAGGGGTCGGCGTTTCGATCCCGCGCACGGCGGCGAGCGCGCTCTCCGTCGCGCGCTCCGCGGCGGTCAGCCGCTGGCGCAGGCGGAAGCGCACCCAATGCTGGTAGATCAGCGTCGGCACGAAGCCGAGCAGGAAGGTGACCAGCAGCAGCAGCGGCAGATTCACCTCCGCGACCAGCCCGCCGAACAGCTGGATGGTGACATTGGTCCAGTTGCCGAACGTGAACACCGCGGCGACGAACGCCAGCAGCGACCAGAACAGGATCTTGAGAAACTGCATGACCGGTACGCTAGCAGGGTCGGCGGTATTTTCCAGTCCGACCGGTCACCGCGGCAGTGTCGCCTTGGGAAAGCCGCGCCACACGTCGTCATAGTCGAGCTGCATGGTTGGCGAAGTTTGGGCCCAGGCGGTGGTGCGCACGACGTGGCGGCTTTCGAACATGAACGCCATCGTTCCGTCGATTTTTACCGGCTTCAAGTCGCTTGCGACGGCTTTCTCATAGCTCGCCTGATCTGGGCCATGGCCGTTCATCTGGTTGTGCAGGCTGGCGCCGCCGGGGACGAAACCGCCGCCTTCCTTGGCGTCATAGGCGCCGGCGATCAGGCCCATGAACTCGCTCATGACGTTGCGGTGGAACCACGGCGGGCGGAACGTGCCCTCTGCGACCATCCAACGCGGCGGGAAGATCACGAAGTCGCAATTGGCGGTGCCCGGGGTGTCGCTCGGCGATGTCAGCACGGTGAAGATCGAGGGGTCGGGGTGGTCGAACGACACGGTGTTGATCGCGTTGAATCGTTTTAGATCATAGCGATACGGCACGAGGTTGCCGTGCCATGCCACCACGTCGAATGGCGAGTGGTCGAGCTTGGTTTGCCACAGCCCGCCCTGAAATTTCTGGATGACCGCGCAGGGCTTGTCGTGGTCCTCGAACCACGCCGTGGGTGTCTCGAAGTCGCGCGGGTTGGCGAGTCCGTTTGCGCCGATCGGGCCGAGGTCGGGGAGACGGAAAGGCGCGCCGTAGTTTTCGAGAACATAGCCGCGTGCACGCCCGTTGTTGGCGAGGCGGACGCGGAAGCGTACCCCGCGCGGGATTACCGCGATCTGGAGCGGCGCGAGGTCGAGCCGCCCCAGTTCGGTGTCGATCGTCAGCGCGCCCTCCTGCGGCACGATCAGCAGCTCGCCATCCGCCGAAAAGAAGGCGCGATCCATGTCGGCGGTCGCGACATAGAGATGGATCGCGACGCCGGTCTGCTCGGCGACGCTGCCGTTGCCGCCGTAGGTGACGAGGCCGTCGAGCCAGTCGGTCGCTGCATCGGGCCATGGCAATGGGTCCCAGCGCATCCGGTTGGGCGAGGGGGGCGTGTCGAAGGGCGCGGCGCGCAGATGCGGTGCGCCATCGTAGCGGGTGAAGGCGGGGTGCTGCGCGGTCGGGCGGAGGCGGTAGAGCCAGCTGCGGCGGTTCTCGTGGCGTGGGGCTGTGAAGGCGGTGCCGGAGAGTTGTTCGGTATAGAGGCCGAACGGGACGTGCTGCGGCGAGTTGCGACCGACCGGGAGCGCGCCGGGGACAGCCTCGGTCGAGACGTTGTTGCCGAAGCCGGGGTGGTAGCGGGGCGTTTCGGTCATGGCTCTCTCCTTTTATCAACCCGCCGGAGCGTCGGACCCGGCCAAGCCGGGCCCTATGCCCCGGCTGGCCGTAGCGGCCGGGCGCGGGCGCAGATACCTGCGCGTCGCGGTCGACGCCTATGCGTCGACCTTGACCACGCCGCGCCGAATTTGATCGAGTTCGATGCTCTCGAACAATGCCTGGAAGTTGCCGTTGCCGAAGCCCTGATTGCCCTTGCGCTGGATGATCTCGAAGAAGATCGGGCCGACCATATTCTCGGTGAAGATCTGGAGCAGGATGCCCTCGTCGCCGACGTTGCCGTCGATCAGGATGCGGTTGCGCTTCAGGCGTTCGAGGTCCTCGCCATGGCCGGGGACGCGCTTGTCGACCAGCTCGTAATAGGTCTCGATCGTGTCCTGCAGCCGCACGCCGCGCGCGCGCAGCTTCTCGACCGTCTCGTAGATATCGTCGGTGGTCAGCGCGAGGTGCTGGATGCCTTCGCCATTATACTCGCGGATGAATTCCTCGATCTGCGAGGTCTCGTCCTTGCTCTCGTTGAGCGGGATGCGGATCGCGAGGTCCGGGGCGATCATCGCCTGGCTGAACAGGCCGGTGGCCTTGCCCTTGATGTCGAAGAACTTCTGCTCCTCGAACCCGAACAGCCGACCGTAGAAGCTCGACCACGTCCGCATCTCGCCGCGGCGGACGTTGTGGGTGAGGTGGTCGAGAATATCGAGCCCGACATTGTTCTGCTCGGCGGCCTCGCGCCAGCCGGGGACTTCCTCCCAATCGGCGTAGAGGTCTTCGCCGGCCTTGACGAGATAGAGGTAGCTGCCGCCGATCCCCTCGATCGGGAAGCTGCCGTCGCCGAGCGTGCCGGCCGATGCGTCGACCGCGGTCGCGCCCTCGGCGAGCGCATGGTCATAGGCGGCCTGCGGATCGGCGACGCGGAACGCCATGCCGCTGGCCGAGGGGCCGTGGAGCGCGCGGAAATCGGCGGCCTGACCGGTCGGTTCGCGGTTGAGCAACAGGTTGATGCGGCCCTGGACGTAGCGCGTCACCTGCTTGCTCGGGTGCCGGTGCGCGGCGACGAAGCCCATCTGTTCGAACTGGCCGGCGAGCGTGTCGGGATCGGGCGAGGTGAATTCGCAGAATTCGAAACCGGCGAGGCCGAGCGGATTGGCGGGATCGGTCATGGTCGGGCCTTTCAGGTGAAGGGATTAACGGCGCGCGTGCGCTTGCGTGCCGCGCGTGTAGACGCGGTCATCGGGCAGGATCGTCTCCGGATCGTGATCCGGCTGGCCTTCCAGCTCGGCGTAAAGCGGCGCGAAATCGGTGTTGAGCGTCTGGTCGAGCAGGTCCTCGAAGCTGTCGATGACGAAGTAGCTCTGCTGGAAATCGTCGATCCGGTAGCGGGTGCGCATGACGCGCTTCAGGTCGAAGCCGATGCGGTTGGGCGAGGCGTCGTCGAGCGCGAAGATCGATTCGGACCGCGAGGAGACGATGCCGGCGCCGTAGAGCGCGAGGCCGTCGCCGGCGCGCACCAGCCCGAATTCGACGGTGTACCAGTAGAGCCGCGACAGGCGATCGATCGCGCCCATCGCCGCGGCGCGCTGCCCGCCTTGCCCGTAAGCCTGCATATAGTCTGCGAAGACCGGATTGGCGAGCAACGGGACGTGGCCGAACACGTCGTGGAAGACGTCGGGCTCCTGAAGATAGTCGAGCTGGTCGGGGCGGCGGATGAAATTGCCCGAGACGAAACGGCGATTGGCGAGATGGTCGAAGAAGACATCGTCGGGGACGAGGCCGGGGACCGCGACGACCTGCCACCCGGTCGCCTTCATCAGCCGCTCGGAGAGTTCGTCGAAATCGGGGATGCCGGGCTTCGACAGGCGGAGCACGTCGAGGCCGGCGGTGAATTCAGGGGTGACGCGACCGGGGAGCATCGCGATCTGGCGCGCGAACAACGTGTCCCAGGTGGCGTGTTCCTCGGCGGTGTACGCGTCCCAGCCTTGCGGGATCGTCCAGTCGGCGGCGGCGCCCTCGGGCCGGATCAGCGCTGTGTCTGCCATGACGGCACGATCGCATATGGGCGCGATCAATGCTTATCAGAATGACGGCGTCCAAGGCTTTCGGTGAAACGGATGAGGCGTTAGGATGCCGTTTCATGAACCAGATCGATCAACTCGATGCCATCGACCGCCGGATCGTTTCGGCGTTGCAGGAGGATGGGACGCTAAGCAACGCCGATCTGGCGCAGCGCGTCGGGGCGTCGTCGGCATCGTGCTGGCGCCGGGTCAAGGCGCTGGAGGCGGCGGGGGTGCTGACGCGGACGGTGCGGCTGGTCGATCCGGCGGCGGTCGGGCGCGGGGTCAACGTGCTGTGCAACGTGCGGATGCGCAGCCATGCGGTCGAGGCGCGGCAGGCGTTCGAGGCATTCGTCGACGGGCGTCCGGAGATCGTCGAGAGCTTCTCGATGTCGGGGGAATGGGATTATCTGCTGCGGATCGTCGTGGCGGATGTCAGCGACTACAATCACTTCCTGATGCAGGTGATGCTGGGGCATCCGTCGGTGGCGGGGGCGTCGTCACATTTCGCGCTGTCGATGACGAAATATACGACGGCGATTCCGGTGTAGATCGGGCCACATCACCGTTCGCCCTGAGCTTGTCGAAGGGCGTGTTTCTGGCACGTGCTTCGACAAGCTCAGCACGAACGGGGTGGTTCGAGGCCGGGGGGCGGCTTACGCCGCCAGCCATTCCGCCAGCGCCGAGCGCGCGCGGTCGGTGTACATCTTCTTGCGATCGGCCTTCTTGGTGCGGCCCGGGATCGGCGGGAAGAGGCCGAAATTGACGTTCATCGGCTGATAGCTGTCCGCCTCCGCGCCGCCGGTGATGTGCGACAGCAATGCGCCGAGCGCAGTTTCGACCGGGGGCGGCGCGAGCGTCTCGCCGCGTAGCTCCGCGATCGCGAAACGGCCGGCGAGCAGGCCGATCGAGGCGCTCTCGATATAGCCCTCACAGCCGGTGATCTGCCCGGCGAAGCGGATGTTCGGGCGCGAGTGGAGCCGCAGCGTTTCGTCGAGCAGCTCGGGCGAGCGCAGGAAGGTGTTGCGGTGCAGCCCGCCGAGTCGAGCGAACTCGGCGTTCTCGAGGCCAGGGATGGTGCGGAACAGCCGGACCTGCTCGGCGTGCTTGAGCTTGGTCTGGAAACCGACGATGTTCCAGAGCGTGCCGAGCGCATTGTCCTGGCGGAGCTGGACGCAGGCATAGGGCCAGCGACCGGTGCGCGGATCGTCGAGACCGACCCCCTTCATCGGGCCGAAGCGCAAGGTCTCAGGCCCGCGCTCCGCCATCACCTCGATCGGCATACAGCCTTCGAAATAGGGGACGTTCTCCCACTCGCGATATTCGGTCTTCTCGCCATCGATCAGCGCGGCGACAAAGGCGTGATACTGGTCCTTGTCGAGCGGGCAGTTGATGTAATCGGTGCCTTCACCCTTGTTCCAGCGCGACTGGAACCATGCCGTGTCCATGTCGATCGAGTCGCGGTGGACGATTGGGGCGATCGCGTCGAAGAAGGCGAGCGAGTCGCGGCCGGTCTCGGCGGCGATTTGCTCGGACAGACCCGGCGCGGTGAGCGGGCCGGTGGCGATGATCGCGGGGGTGTCGGGGAGCGTGTCGATGCGCTCGCGGATGACCGTAATGTTGGCGTGGGCCGCCACCGCCGCCGTCACGCCGGCCGAGAAGCCGTCGCGGTCGACCGCCAGTGCCGAGCCCGCGGGCACGCGATGCCGGTCGCCTTCGCGCAGGATCAGCGAGCCGAGCGCGCGCAACTCCTGATGAAGCAGGCCGACCGCATTGCTGTCGGCATCGTCGCTGCGGAAGCTGTTCGAGCAGACCAGCTCGGCGAGGTCTTCGGTGTGGTGAGCGGGGGTGGTGTCGCCGCCGCCGCGCATCTCCGACAGGCGGACCTTGAAGCCGGCCTCGGCCAATTGCCACGCGGCTTCCGACCCGGCGAGCCCGCCGCCCACGATATGAATGTCGTACGTCATTCCGCGCGGATAGCGGGTGCGCCTTGTCTTGTCAGCGCCGCGCGACCACCTCGGCGGGCATGACGATCTATACCATCGGGTATGAAGGCGCGACGATGGCCGGGTTCATCGCGGCGTTGCGGGCGGCAGGCGTACGGCGGGTGATCGATGTGCGGGCACTCCCGCTGTCGCGGCGGCCGGGGTTCTCCAAGTCGCCGTTGGCAGCGTCGCTGCGCGAGGCGGGGATCGATTATATACACCTGAAGGCGCTCGGGACGCCGAAGCGCGGGCGCGATGCGGCGAAGAAGGGCGACGTCGCGACGCTGACTGCGGTGTATGACGTGCAGCTCGACTTGCCCGAGGCGCAGGCGCAGGCGGCGCAGATGCTGGCGCTGGCGGATGAGATGCCGAGCGCGCTGCTCTGTTTCGAGCGCGATCCGTGCCATTGCCACCGGACGTTGTTGTTGCAGGCGGTGGGCGAGGGGCGCGAGGCGGTGGATCTCTACGTCTGATCGTCGCTCCTGCCCGCGCAGGAGTTTTGGTCAGCCGGTGGTGGGGAGCTTGATCGTACCGTCGGGACGGTGGTCGAGCGGGGCGTAGGCGATCACCGTTTCGAGCAGCATCTCGCCGTAGAGATGCGGGAAGAGCTGTCCGCCGCGCGACTCCTCCCACTTCACCTTGTCGCCATGCGCGGCGAGGTCGACCGCGGCGATGTGCAAATCGGCCTGCCCGGCGAAATGCTTGTCGATCGTTTCGGCAAGCTGTTCGGCGGTCGACAGATGAATGTAGCCGTCCGCCACGTCGACCGGCGCGCCCCAGAACCGCCCGTCCCGCTCCAGCGTCGCCATCTGTTCGGCGGTCAGGACCTTATAGGCGGTCAGCGGCGTGTCGGTCATTCACCATCCTCCGGGCCGGCGGCGGCATCGTCGCCGATCGTCGCATCATCCACCGGCGCAACCGCCGTGTCGCCGGCCAGTTCCCCGGCGACCAGCGCCTCGGCGGCATCCTCGGGCTCGGGCTCCTCGTCGATCCGAGCGGCGGAAACGACATGCTCGTCCTTCGCCACGTTGAACAGCCGCACGCCCGCCGAGCCGCGGCCGATGACGCGCAGCGAGCCGAGCGGCATACGGATCATCTTCGCCTGATCGGTGACGAGCATCAGCTGCTCGGCCTTGGTAGACGGGAAGCTGGCGACGACGGGGCCGTTGCGCGCGATATTGTCGATATTGGTGATGCCCTGCCCACCGCGGCCGGTGCGGCGATATTCATAGGCCGAGCTGATCTTGCCATAACCGTTGGCGCAGACCGTGAGCACGAACTGCTCGCGCGCGCGCAGCTCCTCGAACCGGTCGAGCGGCATCGTCAACTCGCCCTCGCGTTCCTTCCACGGCGCGTTCCGGAGATACTCGTCGCGCTCTTCCTGATCGCGGACCCCGACGCGGTGCAGCACCGACAGCGAGATGACCTGATCGTCGCCCTTGAGCGCGATGCCACGCACGCCGGTCGAGTTACGGCTCTGGAACTCGCGCACCTCGTCAGCGGCGAAGCGGATCGCCTTGCCCGCACGGGTGGCGAGCAGCACGTCGTCGCCCTCGTCGAGCAACGCCACGCCGATCAGCCGGTCGTCGGCATCCTCGCCCTCGAACTTCATCGCGATCTTGCCGTTCGACGGCACGTTGGTGAAGGCGTCCATCGAGTTGCGACGCACCGACCCCTTTGCGGTCGCGAACATGACGTGGAGCTTGCCCCATTCCGCCTCGTCCTCGGGCAGCGGCAGCACCGTCGAGATCGTCTCGCCTTGCTCGAGCGGGAGGAGGTTGATCATCGGGCGACCGCGCGTTGCCGGGCCCCCCTCGGGCAGGCGCCAGACCTTCATCCGGTAGACGCGACCGAGCGTCGAGAAGAACAGCACCGGGGTGTGCGTCGAGGTGACGAACAGCTTGGTGACGACATCCTCGTCCTTGGTCGCCATGCCGGCGCGGCCCTTGCCGCCGCGCGCCTGCGCCCGGAAGGCGTCGAGCGGAGTACGCTTGATGTAGCCGGCCATGGTGACGGTCACCACCATGTCCTCGCGCTCGATCAGGTCCTCGTCGTCGATCCCGTCGGCGGCGGCGGCGATCTCGGTGCGGCGCGGCGTCGCGAATTGCGCCCGCACGTCGCGGAATTCCTCGCGCATCACCTCGTAGAGCTTCACGCGGTCCGAGAGGATCGCGAGCAGCTCAGCGATCGAATCGGCCAGCGCCTTCAGCTCGTCGCCGATCTCGTCACGGCCCAAAGCGGTGAGGCGGTGCAGGCGCAGGTCGAGGATCGCGCGGACCTGCACTTCGGACAGGCGGTAGGTGTCGCCCGCGACATCGGTTTCGAGTGCCTCGACCAGCCGCAGATACGGCGCGATCTCGGCGATCGGCCATTCGCGCGCGAGCAATTTGGCGCGTGCCTCGGCCGGGCTCGACGAGCCGCGAATGATCCGCACCACCTCGTCGAGGTTGGTGACGGCGATGACGAGGCCGAGCAAGATGTGCGCGCGCTCGCGGGCCTTGTTCAGCTCGAACTTGGCGCGGCGCGTGATGACCTGTTCGCGGAACTGCACGAACGCGCTGATGATGTCGCGCAGGTTGAGCAGTTCGGGGCGGCCGCCGCGGATCGCGAGCATGTTCGCGGGGAACGAGCCCTGCGCCGGCGTATGCCGCCACAGCTGGTTGAGCACCACCTCGGGGGTCGCGTCACGCTTGAGGTCGATGACGATGCGGACGCCTTCGCGGTTCGATTCGTCGCGAATGTCGCTGACGCCCTCGATACGCTTGTCCTTGGCGGCCTCGGCGATCTTCTCGACCAGCGCATTCTTGCCCTGCTGGAACGGGATTTCGGTCAGGACGATCGAGGTGCGGTCGCCGCGGCCGGTCTCGATCTTGTGGCGGCTGCGCACGATCACCGAGCCGCGCCCGGTCTCATAGGCCGAGCGCGCGCCGGCGCGGCCGAGGATGATCGCACCGGTCGGGAAGTCCGGACCGGGGACGATCTCCATCAGCTCCTCGGTGGTGATCGCGCCATTGTCGATATAGGCGAGGCAGGCGTCGACGACTTCGCCGAGATTGTGCGGCGGGATGTTGGTGGCCATGCCGACCGCGATGCCGCCGGCGCCGTTGACCAGCAGATTGGGGAAGCGCGCGGGCAGCACCTGCGGCTCGCGCTCCGATCCGTCGTAATTGGGCTGGAAGTCGACCGTGTCCTTGTCGAGGTCGTCCATCAGGTAATTGGCGGACTTCGCCAGCCGCGCCTCGGTATACCGCATCGCGGCGGCGGGATCGGGGTCCATCGAGCCGAAATTGCCCTGACCGTCGATCAGCGGCACGCGCATCGACCAGTCCTGCGTCATGCGGACCAGGGCTTCGTAGATCGAGCTGTCGCCGTGCGGGTGATATTTACCGATCACGTCGCCGACGATGCGCGCCGACTTGCGATACGGGCGGTTGTAGAGGAAGCCGCTTTCGTTCGCCGAGAACAGGATACGGCGGTGCACCGGCTTCAGCCCGTCGCGAACATCGGGCAGCGCGCGCGCCACGATGACGCTCATCGCATAGTCGAGGTAGCTGGTCTTCATCTCCTCGACGATGGAGATGGGGGCGATAGCGGAAGGATCGGCGAGGACGGTGTCGTCGGCCAACTGGACGTACTTTCTTTTTACGGATTCGTTTCAGGCGCGTGTCTAGGCGGCATGAGGCGCAAAGTCACGCCCGGGGCGGTCATCTGCCGTCCGTTTGGGTCGCGTAGCCGTCAGGCCGTTGCGGGGCGGCACATCGAAGGACTGCCCGTACCCAAACCGTTCGTGCTGAGCCTGTCGAAGCACGTGCCCGGAACACGCCCTTCGACAAGCTCAGGGCGAACGGCGGTTGATGGGCGGACGGTGCTTACCACTACGGTGCTATCTCCGCCCCGTCCCACGCGAGCAGCTTGCCGCTGTCGGTCGGCTTGAGAGCGTCGAGCACGTCGAGCAACTGCACCGCGGCGCGGTCGGGCTGGAAAAGGTCGCGACCGCTCTGCTGGAACGGTTTCGACAGGCGCGTATCGACGGTGCCGGGGTGGAGGGCGACGACGATGCCGCGATCGTTGCGGCGCTTGTCCTCGACGGCCAGCGTGCGGATCAGCTGGTTAAGCGCGGCCTTGCTCGCGCGATAGCCGTACCAGCCGCCGAGCCGGTTGTCGGAAATACTGCCGACCCGCGCCGATAGCGCCGCGAATATTGAGCGCCCGGCACGCGGCAGGATCGGGAGGAAATGCTTGGCGACCAGCGCGGGGCCGATCGCGTTCACCGCATATTGCTGCGCCAGCCATGCGGGATCGAGATCGCGCAACGCCTTCTCCGGCCCGTGCCCGGCATCGTGGAGCAGTCCGGTGGCGACAATCACCAGATCGGCCTTGCCGACGCGGGCGGCTGCGGCGGCGATGGTCGGCTCTTCCAGCAGGTCGAGATCGGCGCGGGTCAGGCGGACGACGTCATTCTCTTCCTCCGCCAGCGCGTCGGCGAGCGCGGCACCGATGCCGCCGCCGGCCCCGATCACGACCGCGCGCATCACGCCGCGCGCCGGAAGGTCCAGCGCGCCTCGTCGCTGGCGTCGGAGTCGAAACGGTAATCGGCGGTGTCGAACGCCTTCATCCCGTCCAGATCGGCGACGTGATGCTCGACCAGATAGCGCGCCATCATGCCTCGCGCCTTCTTGGCGTGGAAGCTGACGAAGCGGTTGTCGGCCTCGCGGAAGTCGACCGCGACGACGCGGATGTCGGCGGGAAGCTTGCCCGCGACCGCCTCCCAATATTCGTTGCTGGCGAGGTTCAGGACGATGCCCGAGCCCTCGGCCGCGACGTCGGCGGCGAGCGCGTCGGCGATGCGCGGGCCCCACCAGTCGGTGAGCCGGTCGCGGCGCGGCGCCCAGCGCGTGCCCATCTCCAGCCGATAGGGGCGCATCCCGTCGAGCGGGCGCAGCAGGCCGTAGAGGCCGGACAAAAGCCGCAGATGATCCTGTGCGAAGCGCACCGCGGGTTCGTCGAGCGTCGGCGCGTCGAGCCCGGTGTAGACGTCGCCCGCGAAGGTGTAGAGCGCGGGGCGCTCCGCCGCTTCCGGGAAGTCGCGGAAGCGATCGGCGTTGAGCTTGGCGAGCGCGGGCGAGATCTTCATCAGCTCCGACAGTCGCTTCTGCGTCAGGTGCGAGGCGGCCTTCGCGAGCGTCGCCGCCTCGGGCGCGAACCGCGCGGGGGTGGCGGGGAAGGGCGGTGGGGTGTCGAGGTCCAGCGTCTTGGCCGGCGAGAGAACGGCGATCATCGTCGCGCCGTACGCGCGCGATGGCCTGCGTTCAATCGCGGTTCAGCGGCGGCAATGCATTGCAACGGTACATTCCTTGTACACGCGCGCGCTGGGCACTAGAGCAGCGACCGAGCGTTACGCCCGCGAATTCTGGAGAGACGTGTCGATGAAGACCCTTTCGAACGCCGTGATGGCTGTGCTTCTGGCTGGTGGTGCGACGGTCGCGCTGTCGCAGCCGGCAATGGCGCAGAAGAAGAAGGAAGAGCAGAAGGGCGATCAGCTCAAGCTCAGCAACGAAGTCCGCGGCCCGGCCGCGCAGGCGCAGACCGCGCTCGCCGCCAAGGATGTCGCGACCGCCGCGCCGCTGGTCGCCGCGGTCGAGGCCGCCGCCAAGACCGACGACGAGAAGTATATCGCCGCCGCGCTGCGCCTCAATCTGGAGGTGATCCAGCCGGGTGGCCCGAACAACACCAATCTCGTCGCGCCGCTCGATGCGCTGATCGCCAGCCCGCGCACCGCGCAGGCCGACAAGGCGAAATATGCGTACCAGCGCGGCGTGATCCAGGCGAATGCCAAGGATGCGGCGGGCGCGATGCGCTTCTTCGAGCAGGCGCAGCAGCTCGGCTACAACGATCCCAACCTGCCGTTGCAGCTCGTCAAGCTGAAGATGGACTCGGGCGATATCGCCGGCGGGTCCGCGGCGCTGGCCAAGATGGTCGACGAGCAGATGGCCGCGGGGCAGAAGCCGTCGGAGGACATCTTCCGCTATGCGATCGCGCGCAACAACCAGGCGAAGAATGCCGCCGAGACGCGCGCGTGGATGCGTCGTTACCTGACCTCCTATCCGACCGCGAAGAACTGGCGCGACATGCTGGTGGTCTGGGGCATCCAGCCGCAGTCGATCGCGACGCTCGACAAGGCGCAGAAGGTCGATCTGTATCGCCTGCTGCGCTCGGGCAAGGCGCTCGCGGATCAGTATGATTACGAGATCTACGCGCAGTGGACCTTCGATCAGGGCCTGCCGTGGGAATCGAAGGCGGTGCTGACCGAGGGCAAGGCCGCGGGCAAGATCCCGGCGAACAGCCCGGATGCGGGCAGTCTGCTGGCGGCGGCGAACAAGTCGATCTCGAACGAGGGCTCGATGGCGGCGGTCGAGGCGCGCGCGATGAAGGCGGCGGACGGCAAGCTCGCCGCCAGCACCGCCGACGCCTATCTCGGCACCGGCGAATATCCCAAGGCGATCGCGCTGTACCGCGCCGCGCTGCAAAAGGGTGGTGTCGACGCCAACGTCGTCAACACTCGGCTCGGCATCGCGCTGACCAACTCGGGCGACAAGGCAGGCGCGAAGACCGCGTTCCAGGCGGTGACCGGTACGCCGCGCGCGGACATCGCCGCATGGTGGATCGACTTCCTCGATCACCCGCCGGTCGCGTAAGCCGCATCGGATCGGATCGAAAGCGAACGGGGCGGCCTGCGGGTCGCCCCTTTTTCCATGTCGGCGGCGCGGCGCGATCAGCTGATCGGGACGCCGGCCTGCGCCTTGAAGGTGCGGATCGTCAGCGACGACTTGACGCTGGTGACGTTCGGCGCCGAGGTCAGCTTGGTGGTGAGGATGCGCTGGAAGCTCTCCAGATCCTGCGCGACGATCTTCAGGATGAAGTCGATCTCGCCATTGAGCATATGGCATTCGCGCACTTCGGGGATCGCGGCGACATGCGCCTCGAAGGCGGCGAGGTCCTGCTCGGCCTGACTGCGCAGGCTCACCATGGCGAAGACCGTGATCGGGAAGCCCAATTTGGTCGCGTCGCACTCGGCGTGATAGCCCCGAATCACGCCCGCCTGTTCAAGCGCGCGGACGCGGCGCAGGCACGGCGGCGCGGTCAGGCCGACGCGCTCGGCCAGCTCGACGTTGGTCATCCGGCCGTCCTCCTGCAAGAGCGCGAGAATTTCACGGTCGATCCGGTCCAGGGTCATCATATCTCACTCAACGGCCGCGCATCTTCGCGATAGCTGCCTTTCGCACGGCTATAGGATTGTTGCGTCGAAACGCAATTGTAGAAAGCTGCGTCAATACGGGATGGTGCGCGAAACTCGACGATGGCTCCGAACCGGGCGCATCTCTACGAACGCGGTGGGATAACAACGCAAAAGACAAGAGGTCGATCGTTTCCGTGCGCTTCAACGACAGCCTGAGAACCGTGCTGGCAGCCGAGGCGCGCTCCGCGCTGGGAGCGCGCGCGACCTATCGCCAGCTCGTCGACCTGATCGCGCGCCGCCGCGCGCCCGCGGACGACCTGCTCCTGACGCGGCTGGCGAAGCTGCGCGAGCGCGTGCCGGAGGACGTGCGGATCGCATGCGCGCGCGGGCTGGCGCTGTTCGATGCGCCGCTGCCGCTCGTGACGCTGTTCGCGACCGACACTCGCGACGTGGCGGTGGCGACCTTGCGCGGCGTGCGGCTGGATGCGTCGGAGTGGGAGACCCTGCTCCCGCGATTGCACCCGGTCGGACGGAGCGTGCTGCGGCAGCGGCATGACTTGCCGCCGTCGGTCGAACGCGCGCTCGACAGCTTCGGCCCGGCCGACTTCCGGCTCGGCTATGCACCGAGTGAAGCGACGCCGCGCGAGGAGGGGAGCACAACGGTGGTCCGCTTCGAGATCGCCGATCTGGTCGAGCGGATCGCCGCGCATCAACGCGACGGAGCCGACCCGATCCGCCCGCTGGACGGCTTCCGGTTCGAAACCGACGCGGCGGGGGTGATCCGCTGGCTGGATGCCGGGCCGCGCGGGGCGGTCATCGGGCTGACGCTCGACCATCGCGCCGGCGTATGGGCGGGGGCGGCGGTGGATGGCGTCGCATCGGGCGCGTTCCGCAAGCGCGCGCCCTTTTCCGGCGCGCGGCTACGCGTGCCGGGCGGATCGGCGATCGGTGGCGAATGGCGGATCGCCGGCATCCCGATGTTCGACCAGGCGACCGGCGCCTTCACCGGGATGCGCGGGCAGGCGCGTCGCCCACGCGCGGACGAGCGCGCCGAACGCGGCGTGGCGCGCGAGCGTGCGGCCGGCGCCGAGGGACTGCGGCGGCTGGTGCACGAACTGCGCACGCCGGCCAACGCGATCGCAGGATTCTCGGAATTGATCGAGCAGCAATTGCTGGGGCCGGTCGCCACGCCGTATCGCGATCGTGCGACCGAGATCCGGCACCGCGTCACCGATCTGATCGGCGCGATCGAGGACCTCGATCTCGCCGCCCGGATCGATGGCCGTGCGCTGGAGCGCCGGGAGGGCGTGACCCCCGCGTCACCCTTGTTGCAGCGGATCGCGGAAGACCTTGCGCCGCTCGCCGCGTTGCGCCGCGCGGAGCTGACGCTGCCGACGGTGCGCGACGCGACCTGGGCGGTCGACCCGTACGATGCCGAGCGATTGATCGCGCGCCTGTTGTCGGCCGCGCTGTCGGCCGCGGCACCGGGCGAGCAATTGACGACCGCGCTGGTCGGCGGTGTAGGGACGCTGGCACTCGCGCTGGTGCCGCCGATCGCCTTCGCGGAGCGCGACGAGGCGAGCCTGCTGGCGCTCGACGACGAGGATGCCTCTCGCGACGAGGGCGCGCCGCTGCTTGGGGTAGGATTCGCGCTCCGGCTGGTGCGCAATCTCGCCCATCAGCTGGGCGGCCGGTTCGTGATCGCGCCGGGGCTGTTCACGCTGTTGCTTCCCGCGGTCGAAACCGATGCGGCCGGTCACGCGACGGGCGGGGCGACGTAGACGCTTGCCAGCGGGCGGGCAGCGGCGCTAACGGGCGGCGCGGGGTCGGGGCCTGTAGCTCAATGGTTAGAGCTGGCCGCTCATAACGGCTAGGTTGCGGGTTCGAGTCCTGCCGGGCCCACCACCGCGCTGCGGCGCGCATTGCGCGTCATCGATGACGTTGCCATGTGCGACGGATGAGCAGCATCGGCACCCCCATCGACGAAACCGGCCTGTTGGTGCGCGAGCATGGCGCATTCGTGCTGCAATGCGACCGCGGTGGCCGCTATGTGCTGGAACTGCCGCGCGTGCCCGTCGACCATGTCCAGAAGCGCGTGCGGGTGCAGGGCGTCGTCTGTGGGGAGGGGCGCGTCGCCGCCGAGGGCGTCAGCGCGGCGTAGCGTCAGGTCATTGCGAGCGTAGCGAAGCAATCCAGGGCCGCATCAGGACGCCCTGGATTGCTTCGCTACGCTCGCAATGACGGCCGCTTCTGCGCCAGCGTTGAAAATCAACAAAGGGCGGCGGATCGTTCGTCCGCCGCCCGTCGTCGGATCAGGCCCAGTTGGCCATCTTCTTCTCGAGGTTGACGCGCACCGCCTCGAAGAACTGCTCGGTCGTCATCCAGCGCTGGTCCGGGCCGATCAGGATCGCGAGGTCCTTGGTCATGTCGCCGCTCTCGACGGTCTCGACGCAGACCTGCTCCAGCGTCTCGGCGAAGCGCGTCACGTCGGGCGTGCCGTCGAACTTGCCGCGATACTTCAGGCCGCCGGTCCACGCGAAGATCGACGCGATCGGATTGGTCGAGGTCGCCTTGCCCTGCTGGTGCTGGCGATAGTGGCGCGTGACGGTGCCGTGCGCCGCCTCGGCCTCGATCGTCTTGCCGTCCGGCGTCATCAGCACCGAGGTCATCAGCCCGAGCGAACCGAAGCCCTGCGCGACCTGATCCGACTGGACGTCGCCGTCGTAATTCTTGCAGGCCCAGACGAACTCGCCGTTCCACTTGAGCGCCGAGGCGACCATGTCGTCGATCAGGCGATGCTCGTAGACGATGCCCGCCGCCTTGAACTGCTCGGCGAACTCGCTTTCGAACACTTCGGCGAAGATGTCCTTGAAGCGGCCGTCATAGGCCTTGAGGATCGTGTTCTTGGTCGACAGGTACACCGGCCAGTTGCGGCCGAGCCCGTAGTTGAGCGAGGCACGCGCGAAGTCGCGGATCGACTCGTCAAGGTTGTACATGCCCATCGCGACACCGGCCGACGGGAAGTCGAACACCTCGTGCTCGATCGTCTCGCCATTCTCGCCTTCCCACTTCATGGTCAGCTTGCCCTTGCCGGGCACCTTGAAGTCGGTGGCCTTGTACTGGTCGCCGAACGCGTGACGGCCGACGACGATCGGGTGCGTCCAGCCCGGGATCAGGCGCGGGACGTTCTTCATCACGATCGGCTCGCGGAAGACCACGCCGCCCAGGATGTTGCGGATCGTGCCGTTCGGTGAACGCCACATCTTCTTGAGGCCGAATTCCTCAACGCGCTGCTCGTCGGGGGTGATCGTCGCGCACTTCACGCCGACACCGTACTTCTGGATCGCCTTGGCGCTGTCGACCGTCACCTGATCGTCGGTGCGGTCACGCTCCTGCACGCCGAGGTCGTAATAATCGAGATCGATGTCGAGGTACGGCTTGATCAGGCGCTCGCGGATCCATTCCCAGATGATCCGCGTCATCTCGTCGCCGTCGATCTCCACGACGGGCGTCTTTACCTTGATCTTCGCCATGCTCGCTTGTCCTTCGAGTGGGTGGTTTGGTGCGGCGATAGGGGGAAGGGGGGCGGGGATCAACCTACGGCGTTGTCACCACGCGCTTACGCAGATAGGACGAAGCGATGACTTCGCTCGACAAGCCACCGGTCGTCACGACCACCGTCAAGTGGCGCTTTCCTGCCGTCCATCCCGAGGGGCAGAAGTTCACCGCTATCGCATTCGGCATCACCTTGTTGATGACGATCGTCTCCAAAGTCTTCTTCTGGCCGTTCCTCGGACTGACGCTGTGGGTGGCTGCGTTCTTCCGCGATCCGGTGCGGACCACGCCGACCGGCGACGACCTGATCGTCTCGCCCGCCGACGGGCTGATCACGATGATCGAGCGCGTGCCGGTGCCGCGCGAGTTGATCGGTGATCTCGGCGAGGGGACGATGGTGCGCGTGTCGGTGTTCATGTCGGTGTTCGACGTCCACATCAATCGCTCGCCGATCGCGGGAACAGTGCGGCAGGTGGTCTATATCTCCGGCAAGTTCCTCAACGCCGACCTCGACAAGGCGTCCGAGGAGAATGAGCGCCAGCATTTCGTCGTCGAGGGTTTCGACGGGCGACGCGTCGGCTTCACGCAGATCGCCGGGCTGGTCGCGCGGCGGATCGTCGGGTTCGCCAAGATCGGCGACATCGTGGCGGCCGGGCAGCGGATCGGGCTGATCCGCTTCGGCAGCCGGGTCGACGTCTATCTGCCCGAGGGTTACGAGCCGCAGGTCGCGCTCGGACAACGCGCAGTGGCGGGCGAGACGGTGCTCGGTCGCCTCGGCGTGCCGCGCATCACCGGCAAGTCGCAATAGGCGCGCGGGCATGAGAGCACCGATCCGTCGTCCGCTTCGTCGCCCGCCCGGCGGGCTGCCGTTGCGCGCGGTCGCGCCGAACGCCGTTACCGCACTGGCGCTTTGCTCTGGCTTGTCGGGAATCCGCTTTGCGATTTCCGGGCAATGGGAGCTGGCGGTGGTGATGGTGCTGATCGCGGGCGTGCTCGACGGGCTGGACGGGCGCGTCGCCCGTATGCTGCACGGCGAGAGCCGGTTCGGGGCGGAACTCGATTCGCTTTCCGACGCGATCTCGTTCGGCGTTTCGCCCGCGTTGATCCTCTATCTCTGGTCGCTCCACGCGCTGCCGCGGTTCGGCTGGATGGCGGCGTTGGTGCTGGCGGTCTTCTGCGCGCTGCGACTGGCGCGCTTCAACGCCAATATCGATGCCGACGACCAGCCGCACAAGTCGGCGGGGTTCCTCACCGGCGTCCCGGCGCCCGCGGGCGCGGCGCTCGCATTGCTACCGCTCTTTCTGTGGTTCGTGACCGAGGCCCCGTTGCTGCGCGATCCACGATTGGTGGCACCGTGGACGATCGGTGTCGCGCTGTTGATGGTGTCGAGCCTCGCCACCTTCTCGACCGGCTCGCTCAAGCTGCGGCCGAACATCCGCTTCGAGGCGATCGTGGTGGTGGTTGCGGTCGGTGCCGCGGCGGTCAGCGCGCCGTGGCAGACCGCCGCCGCGGCGGGGATCGCTTATCTTCTGGCGCTCCCGTTCAGCGTCGCGAGCTATGCGCGTGTCAAGCGGCTTCGCGCGAGCGCAGCGTCATCGGTACCAGCGTCGGACCTGCCGCCCAGCGCCTGACCGCGATCCGCCGCTCGGCCCGCACCAGCGTCGACAACGGTTCGAAGCGCGCGGCGGACGGGCGACCACGCAAGATGGCGGCGATCCGCGCCGCCTGCGGCAGCACCGTCGCGGCCAGCACAAAGACTGCGAGCGCCGCTGCGCCGCCAAACACCATTACCGCCATAAAGGTCGCCATGATCGTCTCCTCGCACATCGTGCGAACCGTGCCGCTGTAAATTCCTGCACAGCGGCATGGTTCCTGAATCAACCTCAGAGCGGACGTTTAACAGCAAGGTTCGCGCTCCGTTCCTGTTCCTTGTTCCAACTTTGTTCGCGGCTGTCAACGGTCTATCGCGGGTTGCACCGTCCGGCCGCTTCGGCTAAGGCGCGCGCCTCAACCCCGCATGGGGAGCATCATCAACCGGTGCGCCGGCCTTCGAGGTCGCGTCACTCGCTCCCCAGAGGCTCAACCGGAAGGAAAACACATCATGGCGGCTCCTGTCGTCTCCATGCAGCAGCTCATCGAAACCGGCGCGCACTTCGGCCACCAGACTCACCGCTGGAACCCGAAGATGAAGCCCTACATCTTCGGCGAGCGTAACGGCGTCCACATCATCGACCTGTCGCAGACTGTGCCGCTGTTCGCGCGCGCGCTCGACTTCGTCAGCCAGTCGGTCGCCGCCGGTGGCAAGGTGCTGTTCGTCGGCACCAAGCGCCAGGCGCAGGAACCCGTCGCCGAGGCGGCGCGCCGCGCGGGCCAGCATTTCGTCAACCACCGCTGGCTGGGCGGGATGCTCACCAACTGGAAGACGATCTCGAACTCGATCAAGCGTCTGAAGAGCCTTGAGGAGCAGCTGTCGGGCAACACCGCCGGTCTCACCAAGAAGGAAGTCCTGCAGCTCACCCGCGAGCGCGACAAGCTCGAGCTGTCGCTGGGCGGCATCCGCGACATGGGCGGCATTCCGGACGTGATGTTCGTGATCGACGCCAACAAGGAAGAGCTGGCGATCAAGGAAGCCAACACGCTGGGCATCCCGGTCGTCGCGATCCTCGATTCGAACGTGTCGCCGGACGGCATCGCGTTCCCGGTGCCCGCCAACGACGACGCCGCGCGCGCGATCCGTCTGTATTGCGAGGCGATCGCGATCGCCTCGACCCGCGGCAACCAGCAGCAGCAGGCGAGCCGTGGCGTCGATCTGGGCGCGATGAGCGAGCCGCCGGCCGAAGAGGCGCTGGCCGCCGAGCCGGCCGCTGCCGAGGGCGAACCCGCCGCCGCGTAAGCGACGCGCGAATGTCATGGAGGCTCCGTAAGGGCCGGGGCCTCCCTGTTTCCCGTTCGGCGCGCGGCGATCGACCCGATCGTCGCGCGTCGACGCAATCAAAGCTGAGGACAGTCAAATGGCCGATATTACGGCAGCGATGGTCAAGGACCTGCGCGAGAAGAGCGGCGCGGGCATGATGGACTGCAAGAAGGCGCTCAACGAGACCGGTGGCGACACCGACGCGGCGCTTGACTGGCTGCGTACCAAGGGCCTGGCCGCGGCGCAGAAGAAGTCGAGCCGCACCGCCGCCGAGGGTCTGGTCGGCGTCGCCGTCGCCGGCACCAAGGGCGCAGCGGTCGAGGTCAACTCGGAAACCGACTTCGTCGCCAAGAACGAGCAGTTCCAGAGCTTCGTCCGCGACGTGACGCAGATCGCGCTGGCGACCGGCGGCGACGTCGAGGCGATCAAGGCCGAAGCGATGCCGTCGGGCACCACTGTCGCCGAAGCGCTGACCAACAACATCGCGACGATCGGTGAGAACCAGTCGATCCGCCGCGCGCGTCAGCTGAGCGTCGAGCAGGGCGCGGTCGTGGCGTACGTCCACAACCAGCAGGCGCCGGGGCTCGGCAAGATCGGCGTGCTGGTCGCGCTGGAGAGCACGGCTTCCGACGAGGTTCTGCAGGGTCTGGGCAAGCAGCTGGCGATGCACATCGCCGCCGCCTTCCCCAAGGCGCTGAACGAGAACGACCTCGACGAGGCCGAGATCGAGCGTGAGCGCGCGATCGCGACCGAGAAGGCGTCCGAGTCGGGCAAGCCGGCCGACATCATCGCCAAGATGGTCGAGGGCTCGATCGCCAAGTACCGCAAGGAGCACGCATTGGTCAGCCAGCTGTTCGTCATGGACGGCAAGACCAAAATCAGCGACGTTGTCGCCAAGGCCGGCAAGGACGCCGGTGCCGAGATCGTGCTGAAGGACTATGTCCGCTTCCAGCTCGGTGAGGGCATCGAGAAGGAAGTGTCGGACTTCGCGGCCGAAGTCGCCGCCGCTTCGGGCGTGCCGCAGGGCTGATCGGCTCCGGTCGACCCTTTGGGTTGGCCATCCGAACATAAAGTGCCCCGGTGAAAGCCGGGGCATTTTTTTTGGATCGTCGTGTGGTCGCGTGATTGGTCGCGGCGGCGTGATGGTATGCAGCCCAAATCGCTTCCCCACGACTGCCCGAAAACGACTCACCGCCCGGATCGTCGTCGCGAGCGCGTCTCCTTCTCGGGATCGTTGCGAAAGGTTGGGACCGCGCCCTTTTCAAGCCGTACCCCGGCGGAGGCCGGGGTCCAGTTGGACAAGGTATTCCAGCTAATAACAATCGCCTCTCAACTGGGCCCCGGCCTTCGCCGGGGTACAAGAAGGCGACTTTCGCAACGATCTCCTTCTCACGACACGATGATCTCCGCGGTCCTGCGTCGCGAACGAAAAGGGGGCGCCGGCTTGTGCCGACACCCCCAACGATCGAGCGGTCGCTCGTCGTGTCGTCTCAGGCGATCTGCGCGGTGTGGAAGCGCACCTTGCGGCGGCGCATCGCCATGCCGATCACGCCGAAGCCGGCCAGCATCATCGCCCAGGTGGCGGGCTCGGGCACCGCCGGCGTGACGATCGCGAACAGGTCGGCCGAGGCGGTCTTGCCCTCGCGGACCCGGAATTCGGTGTCGCTCTTCGAAACGAAGCCGTCGCCGTCGATGTTGCCGAAGCCGGTCAGCTTCACGCCGTAAGTGGTGCCGTTGGCAACGAACGTGCCGGTCGAGAAATTCGACGGAAGCGTCAGATAATCGGCGTTGTCGTCAGCCGTGCCGGTGTTCGACGTGCTGACGATGCCGAACGAGAACAGGCTCGAGAACTTGCCGATGTTCGGATTGGCGAAGGTCAGGTCAAGCGCGAGGTCGACGGCGTTGATCTCTGTGCCGTTCTTGACGGTGCCGTTGAAGTAGGTCAGCCGGCCGACCTTGAAAGGCGAGTTGTAGCCGCTCGAAAAGGTCGTCGCGTCGAACTTCAGCTTGTTCACGCCGACGTTGTCGATGGCTTCACCCCAGGTGATGCTGCTGGTGCCGATGCCGGTGGTCACTGCGGTGCCCGGCGCCGAGTTCTTGAACACTGCTTCGGTCGAGCCCGAGACATCAGCGGCATTCGGCGCGGCCAGCGCGGGAACGGGTGCGAGGGCGGCAATGACAGCAACCGCGATATAGTTCTTCGTCATTTCAGAAATCTCCCTTGTTTGTATGTAACGCTGCGTTGCCGTTCAACTAGTGACCGCTACTTGGAGTGGTCAACGTATAAACTGCCGAGACGCATGGCTGGGGAGTCGGATACTTCGCGCATCTAGCCCAGGAGCTTACTTTTCGGATATTTCAGACTTTTTTTACTTCCGGCGCGAGGGTTCGCAGCGCCGCGGTTCGGAGGGCAAGATCGTTCCTGTATCGTTATGAGACGATTAACCAACCTGGGTCGGTGACCAGGCGCAGCCATGATCGTGGGCACGACACCGGCAAAGTCCGATGTGCCGCTATCGACATGGAAACGAACCTTGCGGCTCCGCCACGCCCCGCCTAAGCCCTGTGCCGCGCAGACACTGAGCCGACGGACCAAAATGACCACTTCTCCCTATAAACGCATCCTGCTCAAGCTGTCGGGCGAGGTCCTGATGGGGCAGGGCGGACTGGCGATCGACACCGCGGTCACCGCGCGCGTCGCCGAGGAAATCGCCGACGTGCGCGCGAAGGGTTACGAGCTGTGCGTCGTCGTGGGCGGCGGCAACATCTTCCGCGGCATCTCCGGCGCGGCGAACGGCATGGAGCGTGCGACCGCCGATTACATGGGGATGCTGGCGACGGTCATGAATGCGCTGGCGGTGCAGAATGCGCTGGAGACGATCGGCGTCGACACGCGCGTGCAATCCGCGATCCCGATGCATTCGGTCTGCGAGCCGTTCATCCGCCGCCGTGCCGAGCGGCATCTGGAGAAGGGCCGCGTCGTGATCTTCGCGGCGGGCGTGGGATCGCCGTTCTTCACCACCGACAGTGGCGCGGCGCTGCGCGCGGCGGAGATGAATTGCGACGCCTTGTTCAAGGGCACCTCGGTCGACGGCGTCTATGATGCCGATCCGAAGAAGGTCGCCGATGCGAAGCGTTATGACACGGTCAGTTACGACATGGTGCTGGCAAAGAATTTGAAGGTGATGGATGCCAGCGCCGTGGCGCTGTGCCGTGATTCGGATATCCCGATCGTCGTGTTCAACATCCGCGAGCACGGCAATTTCGCCGCCGTGCTGGACGGGAAGGGCGTGTCGACGGTCGTGCAGAAGAAGATGGAGACTATCGATGCCCGCGTATGACAAGGCCGATCTCGAGCGCCGCATGAACGGCGCGGTCGAAGCGCTGAAGGGCGATCTGGGCGGATTGCGCACCGGCCGCGCCTCGACCTCGCTGCTCGATCCGGTGGCGGTCGAGGTCTATGGCGCGCACATGCCGCTCAACCAGGTGGCGACCGTTTCGGTGCCCGAGCCGCGGATGCTGTCGGTGCAGGTGTGGGACAAGAGCAACGTCGGGCCGGTGGAGAAGGCGATCCGTTCCGCCGGGCTCGGGCTCAACCCGATCAACGACGGCCAGACGCTGCGTCTGCCGATCCCGGACCTGACCGAGGAACGCCGCAAGGAGCTGGCGAAGCTGGCGGGGCAATATTCGGAGAAGGCCAAGGTCGCGGTGCGCAACGTGCGTCGCGACGGCATGGATGCGCTCAAGACCGACGAGAAGAAGAACGTCATCTCGGAGGACGATCGCAAGCGCCTGGAAACCGAAGTCCAGAAGCTGACCGATGCGACGATCACCGAGATCGATGCGGTATCGGCGGCGAAGGAGAAGGAAATCCTCAACAAGTGACGGCGCGCGCGCTTTGGGGACGGTTTTGATGGCGACCGCGGCGATCCCGCAGGCCGATCCCGCCGTCCTGCCGCGTCATGTGGCGATCATCATGGACGGCAACGGGCGCTGGGCCGCCGCCCGGCGGCTGCCGCGCGCGATGGGGCATCGCGCAGGAGTAGAGGCGGTGCGCGCGGTGACGCGCGCGGCGCGGTCGATGGGGATCGAGGCGCTGACGCTTTATGCCTTTTCCTCGGAGAACTGGCGACGGCCGGCGGATGAGATCGGCGGGCTGATGAAGCTGCTGAAGCTCTTCATCCGCAACGATCTGGCCGAGCTGGTGCGTGAGGACGTGCGGTTGCGCGTGCTGGGCGATTACCGCCGCTTCCCCGAGGATGTCGTCACGCTGATCGACGACGCGCTGGCGCGCACCGCGAACAATCGCGGTCCGATCCTCGCGATCGCGCTCAACTATGGCGCGCAGGCCGAACTGGTCGCCGCGGCGCGATCGTTGGCGGAGAGGGCGGCGAACGGTACGCTCGATCCGGCGGCGATCGACGCCGAGGCGATCGAGGCGCAGCTGGAAACGCATGACCTGCCGCCGCTCGACCTGCTGATCCGCACCTCCGGCGAACAGCGGCTGTCGAACTTCCTGCTCTGGCAGGCCGCGTACGCCGAGCTGCTGTTCGTCGACACCCTCTGGCCGGACTTCGATGCCGACGCGCTCGCGGCGGCGGTCGATGCGTTCGGTCGCCGCCAGCGCCGCTACGGCGGGCTGTGATCCGACCGGCATGAGCGACGACGCTCCGCTTCCGCCGACACCGGACGCCAAGTTGCGGACGCCGTCGAACCTGCGGCTGCGAATGATCGCCAGCGTGGGCATGATCGCGGTCGCCTCGATCGCGCTGGTGGTGGGCGATATCGCCTTCTGGCTGCTGGCGGTCGTCATCGCGCTGTTCATGATGGCCGAATGGTCGGACCTGCATCATGTCGACGCGCGCACCAAACGGCTGGCGCAGATGGCGCTGAGCGTGCCGCTGGCGACGATGGCCCCGGCATGGCTCATCATCGAGCCGCATGATTTCTTCACGCTTGGGCTGATCGGCGGGGCCGCGTTCTTCGTGGTGATCGTCACCAGGCTGCCGAAACTGGCGCTGGGCGTCCTGTATTGCGGGGTGCCGGTGTTGGCGCTGGTGGTGCTGCGCCGGCACGATGAGAACGGACTGCTCTATGCCTTTTGGGCGATGGCGCTGGTATGGGCGTGCGACATCGGCGCGTTCTTCGCGGGGCGGTCGATCGGCGGGCCGAAGCTGGCGCCGAAGCTGTCGCCGAACAAGACCTGGGCCGGGCTGATCGGCGGGACGATCGCCGCCGGAGCGTTGGGCCTGTTGCTCCATGCCACGGCGGGCTTGCCGCTCGGACTCGCGCTTTGTTCGCCGCCGTTGGCGGTGCTGGCGCAGCTCGGCGACCTTTACGAAAGCTGGCTCAAGCGTCGTGCGGGCGTCAAGGATTCGGGCAATATCCTGCCCGGCCATGGAGGTGTGCTCGATCGGCTCGATGGGCTGGTGCCGGTGGCGCCGGTCGCTGCGGCACTGGTGCTGGTTTTGACGGGCGTATCGGGATGAAGACGGTCAATATCCTCGGCGCGACCGGATCGGTCGGCACGTCGACGCTCGACCTCGTCGAACGCGCGCCGGAGGGGTTCCGGGTGCGTGCGCTCACGGCGAATTGCGATGTCGCCGGGCTGGCGGCAGCAGCGATCCGCACCCGCGCCGAACTGGCGGTCGTCGCCGACGAATCGTGCCTCGACGCGCTGCGTGGCGCGTTGGCGGGCACCGGCATTGCCAGCGCGGGGGGTGCGCAGGCGGTCTGCGACGCGGCGGCGAACGGCGCGGACCTGACGATGGGCGCGATCGTCGGCTGTGCCGGCTTGCGGCCGACGCTGGCCGCGATCGAACAGGGCGGGACGGTGGTGCTCGCCAACAAGGAGCCGCTGGTGTCGGCGGGCGCGATCATCACCGCGGCCGCGGCACGCCACGGTGCGACGCTGCTGCCGGCCGACAGCGAGCATAATGCAATCTTTCAGTGTCTCGATCGTACGCAGGTCGATCGCGTGCGGCGGATCATCCTGACCGCGAGCGGCGGACCGTTCCGCGACTGGTCGCTGGAAGACATGGCGGCGGTGACGCCGGCGCAGGCGGTCGCACATCCCAATTGGTCGATGGGCGCGAAGATTTCGGTCGACAGCGCAACGATGATGAACAAGGGGCTGGAGTTGATCGAGGCGGCGGCGCTGTTCCCGATCGACGCCGACCGGATCGAGATCGTCATCCATCGCCAGTCGGTAATTCACAGCCTCGTCGATTACGTCGACGGCTCGATGCTCGCGCAACTGGGGCCGAGCGATATGCGCGTGCCGATCGCGCATTGCCTCGCCTGGCCGGAGCGGATGGCGACGCCGATGGCCCCGCTCGATCTCGTGAAGATTGGCAGGCTGGATTTCGAAGCACCTGACCAAATGCGCTTCCGTTCGCTGGCGCTGGCGCGCGCCGCGGTCGAGGCCGGGGGCGCGCGACCGGCGATCCTGAACGCCGCCAATGAAGTGGCGGTGGCCGCGTTCCTTAAGGGAGCGATCGGCTTTCTTGAAATCGCCGCAATCGTCGACGATACGTTGCAGCGCTACGACCCGGCCGCGCCGGAAACGCTCGACGCGGTGCTCCACGTCGACGCGCAGGCGCGGCGATTGGCGGGCGAGCGCGTGAAGGATTGCGTGGCTTGATCCAGACACCCGGACTATTGCTGACCGTCTTCGCCTTCGTTCTGGTGATCGGTCCGCTCGTCTTCATCCACGAAATGGGTCATTATCTCGCCGGACGCTGGTTCGGCGTGAAGGCGGACGCCTTTTCGATCGGCTTCGGTCGAGAGGTGGCGGGCTGGACCGACAAGCGGGGCACGCGCTGGAAGCTGGCGTGGCTGCCGCTGGGCGGATACGTCAAGTTCGCGGGCGACATGAACCCCGCCAGCCAGCCGACCGGCGAATGGCTGGCGCTTCCCGCCGCGGAGCGCGCGCAGACGTTCCAGGCCAAGCCGGTGTGGCAGCGCGCGATCATCGTCGCCGCCGGGCCGTTCGTGAATTTCGTGCTCGCGATCCTGATCCTCGCCGGCTTCGCGATCGCTTATGGCGATGCGCGCACGCCGAGTCTGGTCGGGCAGGCGATCCCCGGCACGGCCGCGGCGGCCGCCGGCCTGCAGTCGGGCGACCGCGTGACGGCGCTCGGCGGACGGCCGGTCGAGACGTTCGAGGACATGGTCCGCTTCGTGAAGATCCGCGCCGGTGAGCGGGTGCGCGTCGATTACGTGCGCGGCACCACCGCGCGCAGCGTCGAGGCGGTGATCGGGACGCAGGAACAGCGCGACCGTTTCGGCAACAGCTACAAGGTCGGATTGCTCGGCATCGCGCCCGCCGCCCCTGTGATCGAGCCGGTCGGCGTGCTCGAGGCACCGGTGATCGCGGTGCGGCGCACCGGCCAGATCGTCGAGATGATGGTGGAGACGATCGGACAGATCATCTCGGGACGCCGCTCGGTCAAGGAACTCGGCGGGCCACTGTCGATCGCCAAGGTGTCCGGCGAGCAGATGACGCTGGGGCCAGACGCGTTCGTTTTCCTGATCGCGTTGGTGTCGATCAATCTCGGGTTCATCAACCTGCTGCCAGTGCCGATGCTCGATGGCGGGCATCTGCTCTTCTACGCGATCGAAGCGGTGCGGCGTCGGCCGGTGGCGCCGGAGGCGGTGGAATGGGCATATCGCGGCGGGCTGGTGGCGGTGCTGGCGCTGATGCTGCTGGTGACCTTCAACGATCTCGGCAACTACGGCCTGTGGCGGCATCTGGCCGGGTTGATCGGGTGAGCAAGGTAAGGCAGGGCGGCGCACGCGCCGTCGACCGCGCTGGGTTGGACGGCGTTTACTCTCGGGTAGGATTGCAGTGACGGTGTTGAACACTTCGACTTCGCGGGCGCGTGCCTCGGCGACCTTGCTGGGCTGCACCATGCTGGCCGGTGTGCCGCTGGCCGCGACCGCCCAGACGCGCCCGGCCGCCCAGGCGCCGGCACGCGCCGCGGCCACGACCCCCGCCGCTGCTCCGGCCGACGCCGCACAGGCGCCGGCGATCGCGCAGCCCGCCGCGCGCACGATCACGACGTTGCGCGTCGAGGGCACGCAGCGCATCGAGCCCGAGACGGCGCTCAGCTATACCAAGCTGCGGCAGGGCGACAGCTACACCAACGAGACGCTCGATCAGGCGATCAAGGACCTGTATGCCAGCGACCTGTTCGCCGACGTGCAGATCGACGGTGCGGCGACCGGTAACATCGTGATCCGCGTGCGCGAGAACCCGATCATCAACCGCGTGATCTTCGAAGGCAACAAGCGCCTGAAGGAAGACAAGATCGGCAAGGAGGTCCGCCTCAAGCCGCGCCAGATCTTCACCCGTTCGGCGGTGCGCGCCGACGTCGCGCGGATCATCGAACTGTACCGTCGGCAGGGCCGCTTCGCCGCGACGGTGCAGCCGAAGATGGTCAGCCTCGACCAGAACCGCGTCGACGTGATCTTCGAAGTCACCGAGGGACCGAAGTCCAAGGTTCGCCAGATCAACATCATCGGCAACCAGGTGTTCGACGATGGCAAGCTGCGCGCGCAGATGGCGACCAAGGAAGCGCGCTTCTATCGCCTGTTGTCGTCGGGCACGTCCTACGATCAGGACCGGCTCGCCTACGACCAGCAGAAGCTACGGCAATTCTACCTGACCGAAGGCTATGCCGATTTCCGCGTGACCTCGGCGGTGGCCGAGCTGACCCCGGACCGCAAGGACTTCATCATCACCTATGTGGTGGAAGAAGGGCCGCGCTATAAGTTCGGCGACGTCACCGTCGACAGCGACATCCGCGATTTCGACGGCAAGAAGCTCGCCGCCGGGCTGCCGATCAAGAAGGGCGACTGGTATAACGCCAAGGCGGTCGAGGACACGGTCGACAATCTGAGCGAGACCGCCGGGCTGTTCGGCTATGCCTTCAGCAACACGCAGCCCGAGTTCCAGCGGGACCGCGAAACGCTGACCATGTCGATCAACTTCCACATCGGCCAGGCGCAGCGTACCTATGTCGAGCGCGTCGACATCACCGGCAACACGCAGACGCAGGACAAGGTGATCCGCCGCGAAGTGCGTCTGGGCGAGGGCGATGCGTTCAACAGCTTCCAGGTAAAGCGCTCGCAGGACCGCATCAACTCGCTGGGCTTTTTCCAGGACAAGTTCGAGATCAAGCAGACCCCGGGTTCGGCGCCGGACCGCGTCGTACTCGACGCCAATGTCGAGGAACGCTCGACCGGGCAGTTGCAGCTCTCGGCCGGCTTCTCGAGCCTCGAGCGGTTCATCATTCAGGCGAACATCACGCAGAACAACTTCCGCGGCAAGGGGCAGACGCTCAGCGCGGGCGTCAACTATTCCACCTATTCGAAGTCGATCCAGCTCGGCTTCACCGAGCCATATGTGTTCGACAAGAACATCGCGCTGGGCGTCGACGTTTTTCGTCGCGATTACAACGCGTTCAATTTCATCGGGACCAACCGCAACACCACCTACAGCCAGGTTTCGACCGGTTTTCAGGTGCGGACCGGCGTGCCGCTGACCGAATATTGGCAGCTTGCCGGCCGATACGGCTTCTCATATGATGAAGTCGGTTTGGACCAGAACAGCTTCTATACCAACGGCAAGTGCGACCCGCTCAAGGCCGGGCGATATCTCTGCGATTCGCTGGGCAATCGCCTGACGTCCTCGGTCGGCTATTCGTTGATTTTCGACAGCCTCAACAGTCGCTTGCGCCCGACCGCCGGTCAGCGGTTCGTGTTCAGCCAGGACTTTGCCGGGCTGGGCGGGGATGTGAAGTACATTCGCTCGAAGCTCGACTTCTCCAAGTTCGTGAACATCGGTGGCGGGTTCATCGGCTCGTTCGTCGGCGAGGGCGGCTATATCAAGTCGCTTGAGAAGTCGCGGGGCGAGGGGGTCGACCGGATCCGCATCAACGACCGCTTCTATCTCGGCGAGCCGCAGTTCCGTGGCTTCGACATTCGCGGCGTCGGTCCACGCGTGCAGCGGCGTTATTACACGACCGATGCCGCGGGCAAGCAGGTGCTGATCACCGATCGCGACCAGCTGGTCGACGACGCGCTGGGCGGCACGGCTTATTACCTCGGCCGGTTCGAGGTCGAGATTCCGCTCGGCTCAGGCGCGCGCGAGATGGGGCTGCGGCCTTCGATCTATGCGCAGTTCGGCAGCCTGTTCAACATCACCCGGCCGCTGCCGACGGCGGTGTTCCCGACCACGACCGACGCCAGTGGCAACACGGTGGTGCTGCCGCTGCCGGTCAAGGACACCGCGGGCAATCCGCTCTACTCGTACGTCAATGCCGCGGGCGTGCTGGTGCCGACGACGTGCGCCGCCGGTATTCCAAACGGCAACGGCGGATGTAACGGTATCGTCCCCAACTCTCCGCAGATCGCGTCGCAGCCGTTCGAGGAGCGCTTCCTCGGCAATTCGGCACGGCCGCGCGTGTCGGTCGGTATCGGCGTGAACTGGAATTCGCCGTTCGGGCCGCTGCGCATCGATCTCGCCAAGGCACTGGTGTCGCAGGCAGGCGACGACCGCAAGCTCATCACCTTCAACGTAGGGACTCAGTTCTGATGACCAACTTCAAGCATATCCTGCTCGCCGCCGCGCTCGTGACGCCGGCCGCGTTCACCGCCGCCACCGCGACCGCGCAGGTCGCCGGTATCGCGGTCGGTGATCCCGAGGCAGCCGTCGCCAACTCGAAGGCTTGGGCGACCGCGCGCACGCAGATCCAGACCACCTACAAGGCGCAGCTCGATCAGGCGAACACGCGCCGGCAGGCGATCACGACCGAGCTGCAGCCGCTCGTCGCCGCATATCAGAAGGCCGCCGCCGCTCCGGGTGCGACCGAGGCGTCGCTGCGGACGCAGGCCCAGGCGATCCAGACCCGCGAGCAGAGCGCCAATGCCGAACTGCAGCGGCTGACCGCCCCGGCGAGCCGTGCGCAGGCCTATGCGATCGAGCAGATCTCGGCCAAGCTGCCCGACGCGGTGAACGGCGCGGTGCGCGCCAAGAACGTCAGCCTGCTGCTGCGCCCGAACGCGGCCTTGTTCGCGCAGCCGACCACCGACATCACCTCGGCAATCACCGCCGAGCTTGATCGTCTGGTCCCCACCGTAGGGATCACCCCGCCCGCCAACTGGCAGCCGGGCCAGCAGGGCGAGGGCGCTCCCGCCGCAGCGGCGACCGCTCCTGCCGCCCCGGCGGCGACGACGCGCGCGCCCACCGGCCGGTGAGCGAGAACACCACCGACACGACGGGCGGGCCGATCGGCCCGCTCGACATCGTGGACGTCATGAAGGCGCTGCCGCATCGCTATCCGATGCTGCTGGTCGACCGGGTCGAGGAGATCGTGCGCGATCGCTCGATCCGTGCGATCAAGGCGGTGACGATCAACGAAGGCTTCTTCCAGGGCCATTTCCCCGGACGTCCGATCATGCCGGGCGTGTTGATCGTCGAGGCGCTGGCGCAAGCGGCAGGCGTGCTCGCGGTCGAGAGCCTCGGTCTGGCCGGATCGGGCAAGCTGGTCTATTTCATGGCGATCGACGGTGCGAAGTTCCGCAAGCCCGTCGAACCGGGCGTGCTGCTGTCGCTCGAGGTCGAGTTCGTCCAGAAGCGTTCGTCGGTGTGCAAGTTCGCCGGCGTCGCCAGGATCGACGGACAGGTGGCGGCGGAGGCCAATTTCACGGCGATGATCGCAGACCCGCCCAAGCGCGCCTAGGGTGTGATCCACCCCGCTTGAACCATCTCCCGCCGTCACCCCGGACTGGTTCCGGGGTCCACCGTCCCGCAAGAGCAACCGCCCGTGTGCTGGCGGAACGGTGGATGCCGGAACGAGTCCGGCATGACGGGTGGCGACCCTACTTCAGCCGGGATGGATCACACCTTGGCCCGCCACAACAGGCTTTGACTTCGGCGCGCGTTTCGATTAGGCGCGCGCCTTCCTTTCAGGCTGGTCGGAACCAGCCATTTCGGAGCACGACCATGAAGAAAGACACGCATCCCGACTACCACATGATCAAGGTCCAGATGACCGACGGCACCGTGTACGAGACGCGCTCCACCTGGGGCAAGGAAGGCGACACGATGACGCTGGAAATCGATCCGCTGGCGCACCCGGCTTGGACCGGTGGTCGTGGTCAGCTGCTTGACTCGGGCGGCCAGGTCGCGCGCTTCAACAAGCGCTTCGGTGGCGGGCTCACGCTGCGCAAGTAATCGCGATAGCCTTAACTTCGCGTTAAGCATGGCGGCGTAGGCTCGCCGCCATGTTCGCAGCCGAATATACCCCTGCCGTCCGCCCGTTCCGCCGCAGCAAGCGTGCGCGACTGGAGCTCGAAACACCCGCAGAGCAGAGCGGCATGGCCCGCACGCTTTGCAAGGTCGTCGACCTTTCCGAACATGGGTGTCGGCTGCTCACCTTCTCCAGCATGGATCGCAACCAGCCGATCTGGCTCAACCTGCCCGGGCTGGGCATGATCGCTGCGATGGTGGTGTGGGCAGACGATCTCGTCGCCGGCTGCGTCTTCGCCTCCCCGCTATCCGCCGACGCCTTCAACGCGCTGGTGAGCCGCCACGGGCTGCTTCACTGACCGCACCCTAGATAGGCGTCGACGCGTTCGGCGGTGCCGGGCGGGACGTGCAGCGCGAGCTTGCTGCGTCGATAGAGGATGTCTTCGGCGCTGCTGGCCCATTCTTCCGCGCGCAAATAGTCGACTTCGCGGCTGGACAGGCCGCCGCCAAGATCTTCGCCGAGGTCCGCGAGACTCTGCGCATCGCCAAGCAGGTGTTCCGTCCTGGTGCCGTACGCGCGTGCCAGTCGGCGGAGCAGGTCGGGAGGAAGAGCGGGGTAGCGGTGTTGCAGCGCTGCGAGGTAACGACCGAAATCGGCGTCGGGCATGTCGCCACCGGGTAGTGCCGCGCCTGCGGTCCATGCCGGTCCCGCGGCGGGGAAGAAGCCGGCGAGTTCCTGAAGCGCGTGCTCGGCGAGCTTGCGATAGGTGGTGATCTTGCCGCCGAAGATGCTCAGCATCGGTGCGCCGTCGGCACCTGTATCCAGATCGAGCACATAATCGCGGGTCACCGCCGAGGCGTTGCTGGCGTGATCGTCATAGAGCGGGCGGATGCCGGAATAGCTCCACACGATGTCATCCTCGGCCACAGGCCGCTCGAAATAGCGGGCGATCGTGGTGAGCAGATAATCGGTTTCCTGCTGGTCGATCGCGGCGCGGCCGGGTTTGCCCTGCCATGCCTCGTCGGTGGTGCCGACCAGCGTGTAATGCTGCTCATAGGGGATCGCGAACACCACCCGGCGGTCGGGGTTCTGCAGCAGGAAGGCGTGGTCGCCGTCGTACAGGCGCGGCACGACGATATGACTGCCCTTGACCAGCCGAACCCCGCGATCGCGACGCGCGTCTGGGACCGTGCCGAGCACATCCGCCACCCACGGCCCGGCGGCGTTGACCAGCGCGCGAGCGCGCACCTCGCGACGCCCCCCGGCGTCGGCGATCGTCGCCGTCCAGCCCTTTCCGTCGCGTCGGGCATTGATCAGCCGCATGTGCGTCAGGATGGTCGCGCCACGATCGGCGGCATCGCGCGCGTTGAGCACGACCAGCCGGCTGTCCTCCACCCAGCAATCGGAATAGACGAACGCCTTGGGATCGCCCGGCTTCAACCCCTTGCCGACCACGTCGCGATCGAGCGCCACGGTGCGCGTCGCGGGCAGGCGCTCACGGCCGCCGAGGTGATCGTAGAGGAACAGGCCGAGCCGCACCAGCCAAGCCGGACGCGGAGAGTTGCTTTGCGGGAGCACGAACTCGAGCGGCCAGATGATGTGCGGCGCCATCCGCCACAGCCGCTCGCGCTCGATCAACGCCTCGCGCACCAGGCGGAATTCGCGATATTCGAGATAGCGCAGCCCGCCGTGGATCAGCTTGGTGGAGGCGGACGACGTGTGGCTGGCGAGATCGTCCTGCTCCACCAGCATCACCGACAGCCCGCGACCCGCGGCGTCGCGCGCGATGCCGGTGCCGTTGATCCCGCCGCCGACGATCAGCAGGTCGACGTCGGTGACGGTGGGTGGGGTCGGATGCTGCACGAACGGCGCCTCATAACGGTTGATAAACGATAACATACGGCAAGATGGTTCGATGCTTCAAACCTGCATTGACCTTGGCCGCAAACACAGGAAGGTATCGCGGAGCGCCCGCATGAGGCGCAAGGGGAGGACAGGCGTGACGGGGCAGCATGGCTTCAGGGGCGAGTTGATCGCGGAGGCGCTGGCGGTGGCGATCATCATCACGCTGGGCGATTCCGCGGCGGCGATGCTGATCCTCTACGATCCCAGTCCCTATGCGACCGCTTATTGGGGCGTGTGCATCGCCTGGGGACTGGCGGTGACGCTGGCGATCTACGTGACCGGGGCGGTGTCGGGCACGCACGCCAATCCGGCGGTGACGCTGGCGCTGGCGATCTTCCGCGACTTTCCCAAGCGCAAGGTGCTGCCCTATGTCGCGGCGCAGGTGGTCGGCGCGATGATCGGCGCGGCGCTGGTCTATCAATTGTTCGGCCCGGTGATCGAGGCGTTCAACACCGCGCACGGCCTCACCCGAGCCGGCGGAGGGGCGGCCGGCGTGTTCTTCACCGCGCCGGGCGCGCATATCACCCCGGTCCATGCCTTCTGGGACGAAGTGGTGCTGACCGCGATCCTACTGCTGGGCATCTTCGCGATCACCGACGAGTTCAACACGCAGGCGCCGATGGCGAATGCCAGCGCGCTCATCATCGGGCTGCTCGTCGCGTGCATCGGGGCGTCGGCGGGATATCTGGAGGGCTGGCCGATCAATCCGGCTCGCGACTTCGGACCGCGGCTGTTCTGCTGGCTGATGGGCTGGGGAGACAGCGCGCTGCCCGGGCCCGGTAATTATTGGTGGGTGCCGATCGCCGGGCCGCTGGCGGGTGGGGTGACCGGCGCGGCGATCTATCAATATCTGGTGCGGCCCTATCTGCCGCCGCGCGCACGCGCGTGACCGACGAGGAGAAGAAGGTGGCGGGTCCGCAACATATTCTGGCGATCGATCAGGGAACCACCTCGACGCGGGCGATCGTCTTCGACGCCGGCACCAATCCGGTTTCGACCGCGCAACGCGAGTTCGCGCAACATTATCCGCAGCCGGGCTGGGTCGAGCACGATCCGGAAGACATCTGGCGCGACACGCTGGCGACTGCACGCGAGGCGGTGGCGGACAGCGGCGTCGGCGCGGCCGGCATCGCCGGTATCGGCATCACCAACCAGCGCGAAACGGTGGTGGTCTGGGACCGCGCCACCGGCAAAGCGATTCACAACGCGATCGTCTGGCAGGACCGCCGCACCGCCGAACTGTGCGCGCGATTGAAGGAAGCCGGGCACGAAAGCGACGTGCGCGCGAAGACCGGATTGTTGCTCGACCCCTATTTCTCGGCGACCAAGCTGGCGTGGATCCTCGACCATGTCGATGGTGCGCGGGCGCGCGCGGAGCAGGGCGAACTGGCGTTTGGGACGATCGACAGCTTCCTGTTGTGGCGGCTGACCGGCGGCGCGGTCCATGCGACCGACATCACCAACGCCAGCCGCACGTTGCTCTACGACATCCATGCGCAACGCTGGGACGAGGCGCTGTGTGCGTTGTTCGACGTACCCATGGCGTTGTTGCCCGAGGTGCACGACAACAGCCATATCTTCGGCCATACCGCAGACGGGCTGTTCGACACGGCGATCCCGATCGCAGGCGTGGCGGGCGACCAGCAGGCGGCGCTGTTCGGGCAGGCGTGTTTCGCGACGGGCATGGTCAAATCGACCTATGGCACCGGTTGTTTCATGCTGCTCAACACCGGCGAAGAGGCGGTGACCTCCGAGCATCGACTGCTGACCACGCCCGCCTATCGGCTGGACGGGAAGGTGACCTACGCCCTCGAAGGCTCGATCTTCATCGCCGGGGCGGCGGTGAAATGGCTGCGCGACGGGATCGGGGTCATCACCCATGCGCGCGATACCGATGATATGGCGACACAGGTGCCCGACAGCCACGGCGTCTATATGGTCCCGGCGTTCGTCGGGCTGGGGGCGCCGCATTGGGACCCGGACGCACGCGGCGCGATCTTCGGGCTGACACTGGGATCGACGCAGGCGCATCTGGCGCGCGCGGCACTGGAGGCGGTCGGATATCAGACGATGGATCTCGCCGATGCGATGGTCGCCGACGGCGGCGATCCGCCGGCGACGATCCGCGTCGATGGCGGGATGGCGGCCAACGACTGGCTGTGCCAGTTCCTCGCCGACATGTTGCAGGTGCCGGTCGAGCGCCCGCAGCATCTCGAGACGACCGCGCTGGGCGCGGCGTTCCATGCCGGGCTGGCGACGGGCGTGTGGAAGGATCAGGACGCATTGGCGGCGACCTGGGCGCGTGGCGCGTGCTTCGAGCCGAGGATGACCGGGGAAGCGCGCCGGACGCTGGCGGAAGGCTGGCACGCGGCGCTGGCCAAGACGCTGTCGGTACGGAACTAGCGAAGGGAGGGTCGTCGCCCCGGATAGGGTCCGCGGCGACGCCGATTCAGCGGGCTGCCTTATTATCCAGCCGCGGCACCAGCAGGTGCACGAGCAACAGCGCGATCAGATAAGCGCTGCCGGCCCACAGGAACACCGGAACATAGGTGCCCACCGTTTCCAGCACCTGGCCGACGTATTTGGCCATGATCATGCCGCCAACCGCGCCGGCCGCGCCGCCGATCCCCATCACCGAGGCGATCGAGGTGCGCGGGAAGGTGTCCGACACCATCGTGTAGAGGTTCGAGGACCAGCCCTGATGCGCAGCGGCTGCCAGACCGATGATCGCCACCGCCGCCGTCAGGCTCGATACGCTGCTGGCGAACACGATCGGCGTCACCAAGATCGCGGAGGCGAGCAAGGCGAGCTTTCGCCCGGCGTTGACGCTGAAGCCGCGCTTGATGAGCGCCGACGAGAGCCAGCCGCCGCCGATGCTGCCGACGTCGGCAAGCAGATAGACGGCGATCAGTGGCGGGCCGAACGTCTTGAGGTCCAGCCCGTGGCGCTTGGCGAAGAAGTCGGGCAGCCAGAAGAGGAACAGATACCAGACCGGATCGGTCAGGAACTTGGCGATCACGAACGCCCAGGTCGCGCGGCGGCGAAACAATTGCCCCCACGGGATCGGCGCCGTGCCAGCGTCATTGTCCTGATCGGCGGTGATATAGGCCAGCTCCTGCGCGCCGACCCGTGGATGCTGTGCGGGGGCTCGATAGAAGAGCAGCCACGCCGCCAGCCACAGAAAACCCAAGCCACCGGTGATGAGGAATGCCGCCTGCCAGCCGTAGCTAAGCGCGATCATCGGCACGACGATCGGTGTCGCGATCGCACCGACATTGGCACCGGCGTTGAGGATGCCCGCCGCCAGTGCGCGTTCCTTTTTGGGGAACCACTCCGCCACCGACTTGATGGCCGCCGGGAAATTGGCCGCCTCGCCCAGTCCCAGAGCAAAACGTGCCATCGCGAACCCACCGGGGCTGCGCACCAGCGCGTGAACCATGGCTGCGACGCTCCACAAGGTGATCGCCGCGGCATAGCCGAGCTTCGAGCCGACCTTGTCGATGATCGGGCCGCACGCCAGCAGCCCGATCGCATAAGCGGCCTGAAACCAGAAGACGATCGTGCCGTAATCGATCTCGGACCAGCCGAGCTCCGACTGTAGCGTCGGTTTGAGGATGCCGATGACCTGCCGATCGATGTAATTGATCGTGGTGGCGAAGAACAGCAGGGCGCAGATCACCCAGCGGATGTTGCCACCGGCCTTGAGTGGAGCAGGTCGTTGATCGGTCATCGGCATCCGTCAGGTCAGAGCTGGAAGTTGATCGCGAGCGCGTAGGTACGCCCGAAATAGGCCGTGTAGAGCGGATCCTGTCGGACGGTATCGACGGTAAGCCGATTGGTTTCGTTGGTGATGTTCGAAACCTCCGCGATCAGCTTGATGTTTTCGGTAAGATTGTACGAGGCCGAGGCGTCGACGAAGATCGAGCTGGCATTCGAGGAGGAATCCGCGTCGATCGAGCCGCTGGGCACGGCCGTCAGGAACGAGGAACGATAGTTGAGCGTCGAGCGGATGCTGAACTTGCTGTCTTCGTAATAGAGCGTGCCGCTCGCGGTTTCGCCCGACAGTCCGACCAGCGGCGCGACGCGGGTTCGGCCATTGCCGAGCAGATAGGTGATGTTCGAGCGGACGCGCGTGAAGTTGCCGAGCGCGCCGAAGTTGCTGAGCGCGCCGGGCAGGAAGCGGAACGGCAACTGGACGTTGACCTCGAACCCGCGCAGCGGCCCGCCCGGCGTGTTGACGTTACGCTGCACGCTGAACAAATCGGTCGGGCGCAATTGGGTACCCGACAGCAGCGACAGCGGGAGGCCGATATCCTGGAACGGCACCAGCTGCGGCAGCGCCTGGATGTAGGTTTCGATGTTCTTGTAGAAATAGCCGACCGAAATCAGCGAGCCGGGCGAGAAATACCATTCGAGCGCGGCGTCGATCGTGTTGGCACGGATCGGGTCGAGGAACGGGTTGCTGAACGAGGCGGTCTGGATGACGAGGTTCGCCGAGCCTGCCGGAATGAGCTGACCATAAGACGGTCGCGACATCACGCGTGCGGCCGAGAAGCGTGCGATCAGTTGCGGCGTGATGTCGAGGGCGAGGTTTACCGCGGGCAACCAATCCTCGTACGACCGGCTCACTTCCGAGATCACGAACCGCGACGAATAGGTCGATCCGGCCGGCGCGGCGGTGGTGATCGGGCCGTAGGTGTCGAGATCGGTGTGGACGTAGCGGACGCCCGCGTCGCCGCGCAGCCCGAAGGGCAGCACATCCTTGGTGTCGAAGCGGACCATCAGATAGCCCGACTTGTATTTCTCGTCGACGCCGCCGTACGTGCCGCGCGCGCACTCGATGCTGCAATAGGCGTAATTGTCGAGCCCGACGGCGTTGCGGAACTTGGTCGGGTCGACGGAGACGAAGTCCTGCAACTGTCCGTCGAGGTTCTTGCCGATACCCGATGTGGTGTAGGTGAAGTCGGCGATCGAGACGCCGGTCGGCAGGGTCAGCGGCGTGGTGGTGCCGAGCTGGCGTTCGCGCGCCGTATATTTGTTGGTGCGGTACTGGCCGCCCGCCACGACGGTAAAGCCCTGTGCCGCCTCCCACTCGCCGTTCAGCTCGAACGTCTTGCTGAGGATGACGTTGCGGCGGATGAAGTTGGACAGCTGGCCCTGCTGGTCGCCGTTGGTGAGCGGCGGGCCGTAACGGAACAGCGCGGGGTTGGTGGTGTCGATCCCGTATTCGATCTTCGGGATGTCGGGATTGTCGCGGAAGTCGATCGACCAGTTGCGTGTGTCGTTCGAGTCGATCGCGACCTGAAGCCGGTTCACGTCGAGCCGCGACTCGTTGATGCCGACGAGGCCGAACAGCCGGACCGTATCGGAGAACCGATGGTCGAAGTTGAGGTTCGCCTGCCGGTATTCGGACGTGAAGCGCTCCTCCTGCATCTCCGATCGCAGGTCGACGCCGTCGAACAGGCCGTGGATCAGCGAACCGTTGTCGTCGACCTCGATCTCGCGCACCGACGTCAGCGGCTGACCATTGTTCGAGATCGCGCGGCCGAACGAGCGGGCATCGAAATAGGCGTCGAGGCGATTGACCTTGAAGCGCGAGTAGAGGCCGTCGAGCGAGATGTCGGTGTTATCGCTCGGCTTCCATTGCAGGGTCAGCGTCCCGGCGAGACGTTGCTGGTCCTGGCTGCTCTTCACGGGGCGGGGGAGGCGCGGCAGGTAGACCCCACCGCCCGGCCGCCCGCTAACGCCGGTGCGGCTCATGATGTAGTCGTACGCCGCGGCGGTGCTGGTGCGCGGGTTGTTGGTGCTGCAATTGTTGGCGTCGGCACCGATCGGCACGCCGTTGGGCTGCGTATAGCCGGGCACCGGACTGTTGGTGGCGAGCCCGCGGTAGCTGTAGCCGACCGGCGTGCAGAACGGGAAGATCACCCCGGCGTTCGCCGCGCCGGTCGGCGCCGCCTGGCCGTAGACATAGGTCGGCACGACATCGACCGCCGAATAAGCATATTCGTCGATGTGCCGCTTCGAATAGGCGATGCTGCCGAGGATGCCGAACGTGTCGCCGAACTTCTTCGACACGATCGCGGAAAGGCGCGGGTCGACGTCTTTCCTGATATCGTTGTAGATCCCGCGCGCGGTGCCGGAGAGGACGAAATCCTTCTTCTGGTCGAATGGCCGCGGCGCGCGCAGGTCGACGGTCGCGCCCAGCGAGCCTTCCTCGACATCGGCGGACATCGTCTTGCGGACCGACAGCGCGGAGAAGATTTCGGTCGGGAAGGTGACGAAGTCGAACGACCGCCCGGTCGCGACGCCGCCGCGGATATCGCTGCCGCTGACCTGCGACACGCCTTCCATGCCGTTGATGCGGACACGCGTGAATTGCGCGCCAAGCCCACGCACCGAGATGTTGCGCCCCTCGCCGCCGTCACCGCGCGACAAGGCGACGCCCGGAATGCGCTGCATCGATTCGGCGAGGTTGGAATCGGGGAATTTGCCGATATCCTCGGCGACGATGCTGTCGATCGCCGCGGTTTCGTTGCGCTTTTGATTGAGCGCGTTGTTCAGCGCGGCGCGGAACCCGGTGACGACGATGTCGGCGACTTGGCCCTCGGGCAGGTCCTGATCGGCGCTGGCTGCGGTGGGTGAGGGCGCCTGGCCGGCGGTCGTCTGCGCGGCGAGCGGCGCGGCGGCGACCATGCTCATCAGGCTGATCGAGACATACAGATGGCGCTTATAGCGGTGCTGACTGGTCAAAGGCCCTCTCCCTGGCGGCCGGCACGCTGCGTCATGCAATTCGGTCGCTGCCTTGTGCCAGTCGCCCGAGCGTGTCCTGCCCGAGTTGTCAGGTAGCATTGTCAGTCCATGCTGACAATGCATTCGATGGGCCTAAACCGCGCGACGGGCGAGCGCGTGGCGACGTTGCGTCGCCTCGGCCCGCGCGCGCTCGACCGCTTCGGTTTCGGTGACGTCGAGCAAATGGTCGATGACCCGGCTCAGATGGTCGCGCATCGCGTTGCGTGCGTCGACCGGCGAGCGTGCCTCGAGCGCGGCGAGGATGCGGCCATGTTCCGCCATGCGGCTCTCGGTCCCGAGACTACCCGCCTTGACGAGCACTTCGCGCGCGAGCGGCGAGCGAAACCGCATGTCCCAGAAATCGGTGACCGCGGCGATGATGACCGCATTGCCGGTCGCCTCGGCAATGGCAATGTGGAAACGGCGGTCGGCGTCCTCGGCGACCGTGACGTCGCTCTGCTCCATCTGCGCCAGCAGGGCGCGCAGTTCGGCGAGTTGCGCGGCGTCGATCTCGGTGGCGGCGACCGCGGCAACTTCGCCTTCGAGCAGCCGTCGCGCCTCGGTGATCTCGAACGCGCCGATGTCGAGTTCTCGAGTCGCGTCGACCGCACCGGTCGCGAGCACGAAGACGCCCGACCCTTTGCGCGCCTCGACGATACCCTGCATTTCCAAAGCGATCATCGCTTCCCGCACCGTGGGGCGGCTCACCTTGAACCGCTCGGTGAGGTCGCGCTCGGCGGGGAGGCGCGCGCCGACGGGATAGATGCCGTCGGCAATGTCGCTCATGATCGCATCGACGATCCCGCGATACAGCTTGCCGCCACTTTCTGTCTTGCGCATCGAAGGTCTCGTTAATCAGCAGGGCGCATCGACCGCGACGGCGCCGGAAAAATCGACCCTAGCCTAACACGAAGCAGACGCCAATGTCTGACATCTCTCTTGCAAGTGGTCGGGCCGCGACCTAGGCTCGGCAGTGGAAGAGGTGCACAAGCATCCGGAAACAGGACGGTCCCCGCCGAAGGCGCGACCGCGGCAATAGGGCAGGATAGTCGATGAAGGTCCGTACAATCGCAGCGGCGGCACTGCTCGCCACGACGCTCTCGACCGCGGGAACGGCGCGGCCGCCGCAAGCGCGTCAGCAGAATGCACCGTGGCGCGACGTGACGCCGCGCGCCGGGCTGGCCGGCTGGCACAAGGTCGGCGGGAATGCGACGTACGATGTTGCGGGCGGCGAGCTGGTCGGGCGCGCCGAGCCGGGCAAGACCAACAGCTGGCTGGTGTCGGACGCGCAATATGGCGACTTCATCATCGAGTTCGATGCGAAGACCGATCCCGCGCTCAACTCCGGCATGATGATCCGCGGGCAGAGCCGCCCGGATTATCGCAATGGTGTCGTCTTCGGCTACCAGGCCGAGATCGATCCATCGAAGCGTGCGTGGAGCGGTGGGCTGTATGACGAGCAGCGCCGGCAGTGGCTCTATACGCTCGGTCGCAACGAGGCGGCGAGGAAGACCTTCCGCTCGGGCGACTGGAACCACTATCGTGTCGAGGCGATCGGCAACCGGCTGCGCACCTGGATCAACGGCGTGCCGGCGGCGGATGTCGTCGACGACATGGACGCGCGCGGCTTCATCGCCTTTCAGGTCCATGCCATTCCCGATGCCGACGCCGCCCGGCATCCCGAGGCGCGCTTCCGCAACGTCCGCATGATTACCGATCGCCCCGCACGCTTCGCCCTGCCCGAAACCGGACTGGAGCAGCAGGGTTGGCTGTCGAACCGCCTATCGGATGGCGAGCGACGCGCGGGCTGGAAGCTGTTGTGGGACGGCCGTACCAGCACCGGGTGGAAGGCCGCGAAGACGAACGGCTTCCCGACGAAGGGCTGGGCGATCGGCAACGGCCTGTTGACCGTCGAAGGCGCCAACGGCGCGGAATCGACCAATGGCGGCGACATCATCACGACGCGCGACTACAAGGACTTCGAGTTGTCGGTGGACTTCCGCCTGACCGAAGGCGCGAACAGCGGCGTGAAATATTTCGTCGACCCGGACCTGTCGAAGGGGGAGGGGTCCGCGATCGGACTGGAATATCAATTGCTGGACGACGCGCGCCACCCCGATGCGAAGCGCGGGCGCGACGGCAACCGCACGATCGGCTCGCTCTACGACCTGATCGCCGCGCGCAACCTGTCCGATCCGAGCAGCCCCGGCAAGCGGGTCAATCCGCCGGGCGAGTGGAACCGTGCGGTGATCGTCTCGCGCGGGCGACATGTCGAACACTGGCTCAACGGCTTCAAGGTGGTCGAATATGAGCGCGGCTCGCCCGCGTTCCGCGCGCTGGTGGCGCAGAGCAAATACGCCAAATGGCCGTCGTTCGGCGAACGGGCGCAAGGCCCGATCCTGTTGCAGGACCATGGCGATCGGGTCGACTTCCGATCGATCAAGATCCGCGAATATTGAGGGGAATGCACCGATGATCGATCGTCGCACGATGTTGACCGGGGCTGGCGCGGCGCTGGGAGTCGCGATCAGCGCGCGAAGCTATGCCCAGATCAAGGGCGCCAACGACCGGCTGCGCGTTGCGGTGGTCGGCGTCAACGGCCGCGGACAGGCGCATATGAGCGCCTTCAGCAAGCAGCCGAACGTCACGATCACGCACCTCGTGGACGTGGACTCGGACGTGCTCGCCAAGCGCGCCGCCGCCTTTGCAGCCAAGGGCAATAGCGCGGTGAAGACCGAGGGCGACTATCGCCGGTTGCTCGATCGCAAGGCCGTCGACGTCATCACGGTCGCGACTCCGGATCACTGGCACGCCAAGCTGGCGATCGACGCGATGGATGCGGGGCGGCATTGCTATCTGGAAAAGCCGATCGGGATCGCGCCCGCCGAGGGTGAGGCACTGGTCGCGATGCAGAAGCGGACCGGACGTGCGTTGCAGGTCGGCAACCAGCAGCGCTCGAGCCCGGAAACGCAGCAGCTCGGCGCGTTGATCCGCGCCGGTGAGCTGGGCGACATCTACGAGGCGCAAACCTGGTACGCCAATAATCGCGGCTCGATCGGAAAAGGCAACGTCGTCGCGCCGCCGGCCAACCTCAACTGGGATTTGTGGCAGGGGCCGCGCCCGCGCGGCGACTATCGCTCGAACCTCGTCCACTACAACTGGCACTGGTTCTGGAAGTACGGCACCGGCGAGATCTGCAACAACGCGATGCACGAGCTGGATGTCGCGCGCTGGCTGATGGGGCTGACCTATCCGAAGACGGTCGCCGCCCGCGGCGCGAAGCGCTTCCACGCCGGTGATGATTGGGAGATGTACGACTCGCTCGCGCTCGACCTCACCTATGACGATAATCGCGTGATCCGCTGGAAGGGCGAAAGCTGCAACGGACAGCAGATGTACGGCCGTGGGCGCGGGGTGCTATTGCTCGGCACCAAGGGATCGGCGATCGTCGATCGCAACGGCTTCGAACTCTATGATCTGGCCGGCAAGCAGACCCGTCAGGTCAAGGCGGCGGCGACGTCGGAGACGACCGGGACGGTCGGGGAGGGCGTGCTCGACGTCTATCACGCGCGCAACTTCGTCGACGTGATCCGCGGCAAGGCCAATGCCCTGGCGTCGCCGATCGCGGAGGGGCACATCAGCACCACGCTCTGCCACCTCGGCAATATCGCCTATCGCACCAATAGCGTGCTGACGATCGACCCGGCGACCGGCAAGCCCGGCAACGCCGAGGCGATGAAATTGTGGGCGGTCGACTATCAGCCGGGCTGGGAGGTGAGGGCCTGACACAAGCGGCCGTCTCGACCCGCGCGCTCCCGGCGACCGGCGAGCTGTGCTTTGCCGCCATGGGAACGCGCGTCGAGCTGCACCGCTTCGGTGGCGGCGCACCGGAGGCGCTGGCAATGGCGCAGCGGGCGATCGAGCTGGTCGACGACGCACTGACCATTCACCGGCCTTCGTCCGCGACGGCGATGAACGAAGCGCTGCGCCATGGCCGGACCGCCGCGATCGAGGATCCGATCCTGTTCGACGCGCTGATCCAGATCGACGACGCGCGCGACGTGACGGCCGGGCTGTTCGACCCGAGCGTCGATGCGCGGCACGCGTCGTTCGGATGGCGCGACATCCGGCTGGATCGTCGTGCGGCGACGATCGCCTGTGCCGCGCCGATCGCGCTTGATTTCGGTGGTTTCGGCAAGGGTTATGCGCTCGACCGCGCGGCAACGGCGTTGCGTGATGCCGGGGTCGGATGCGCGTTGCTGTCGGCGGGCGAGAGCTCGATCGCCGTGATCGGCGAGCATCCCCTCGGAGGCGAATGGTCGTTCGCGATCCCGGACCCGCGCGATGCCGGACGGCCATTGATCGAGGTCGCGCTGGTCGACGAGGCGCTGTCGGTGTCGGCAACGATCGGCGCCGGGATTGCTGCGCCCGAGCGGGGGGCGATGCTGCGACCGGGCGATGCCACGCCGATCGTCGCGCCGCGCACCGCGGTCGTGATCGACCGCAGCGGCGCGCTGGCCGAAATGTTGAGTACCGCCTTGATCGTGGCGGATGACGCCGCCGCGCGACGGCTGCATGATGGCGCCAGGCGGATGCTCTTCGAGCTTGAGCCTGACGCACCGACCAGGATGTTCGTTTGATGACCGAAAAGACTTTCGATGTGACGCGTCGTACCTTCCTCGACCGTGTGCTGATGGCCACCGCCGGCAGCGTGATGGCCGGTGCGACGCCATGGGCGGCGATCGCCGCCGGCGCCGAAACCGCCGGGGCGGGCAAGGTGCGGCTCGGCGTCATCGGCACCGGCGATCGCGGGCGCGCGCTGATCCAGAACATCGCCAAGACCCGCAATTGCATGGTCGCCGCGCTCTGCGACAATTACGCGCCCAATCTCGGCAAGGCGCGGCAATGGGTCGCGGCGGGCACGCCGGAGTTCAGCGATCATCGCGCGATGCTCGACGCTCGCGGGCTGGACGCGGTGGTGATCGCGACGCCGCTCCACCGGCACGCGCAACATACGTTCGATGCCATGGACGCCGGGCTGCACGTCTGGTGCGAGAAGGCGATGGCGCGAACGATCGCGGATTGCGGGCGGATGGTCGAACGCGCGCGTGCGCGTGGCAAGGTGCTGCAGATCGGCCACCAGCGCATGTTCCACCCTACCTATCTCAACGCATTGCGCCGCGTGAAGGCCGGGGAGATCGGCTCGATCACGCAGATCCGCGCGAGCTGGCACCGCAACAACGCCTGGCGCCGCAAGGTCCCGGCTGACAGCGACGATCGCCGCATCAACTGGCGGTTGTATCGCGAAAGCTCGGCCGGATTGATGACCGAGCTGGCGACACACCAGCTACAGGTCGGCAACTGGTTTCTCGATGGCGTGCCGACGCGGGTGATCGGCTCGGGCAGCATCTGCTTCTGGAAGGATGGGCGCGAGGTCTACGATCATGTCGCGCTGATCTACGAATATGCCGGTGGCCGGAAGCTCATCTACACGTCGCTCCTCAACAATGCGCGATACGGATGCGAGGAGCAGATCCAGGGCAGCAAGGGCACGATCGAACCGGAGCTTGGCCGTATCTATCAGGAAGTGCCGGCGCGCGCGTTGGCGTTGCAGCGGATGCAGGCCGACGTGAAGCGCGGGCACAAACGCACCATCCCGATCGGCGGCGCGACGTGGTTCCCCGAACTGCCGGTGACGACCCCGGGCGAGTCGCTCGGCTGGGGCGAGTATGACGAGACGATGCTCCAGTTCGAAGGCTTCGGCGAGGCGGTGCGCTCGGGCAAGCCGCTGCCCGGCTTGTTGCAACAGGCCTATTACGCCAGCGTGGCCTCGCTGCTCGGCGAACAGGCGATGGACCGCGGGGAGGCGATGACCTGGCCGACCTCGCTGGTTACGATTTGAGGGGGTAATGACGATGACGCATACCGATCGCCGTTCGGTGCTGGGGCTGGGGTTGAGTGCGGGGCTGATGGGGCTGGCCGGCGATGCGCTGGCGCAATCCGTGACCCGCGGCGACGCCCCGACCGAAACCGCCGTCGCCAAGCCGGCACCGGAGGCGAAGTATCGTGTGCCGTTCGCGGTGATCGGGATGGATCACAATCATATCTACGGGATCACCGATGCGATGATCCGTGGGGGTGGGGTACTCACCAGCTTCTACGCGACCGATCCGCAGCAGATCGCGGCGTTCCGCAAACGCTATCCCGCCGCGAAGCTGGCGCGGAGCGAGGATGAGATCCTGCAGGATCGCACGATCAAGCTGGTGTGCAGCGCCGCGATCCCCAGCCTGCGGGCGCCGCTCGGCATTCGCGTGATGCGCGCGGGCAAGGATTATCTCAGCGACAAGGCGGCGGTGACGACGCTCGCGCAGCTCGCGGACGTTCGTCGTGCGATCAAGGAGACCGGGCGGAAGTACGGGATCATGTATTCGGAGCGGCTCGAGGTGCCAGCCGCGGTGATGGCCGGGCAGATGGTGCATGACGGTGCGGTCGGCCGCGTGATCCAGACCATCAACCTCGCGCCGCACCGGTTGTCGGCGCCCAACCGCCCGGCGTGGTTCTGGGACCCGGCGCGCAACGGTGGCATCCTCACCGATGTCGGCAGCCATCAGGCCGATCAGTTCGTCTATCTGACCGGCACCACGCGCGCACAGGTGCTCGCGTCGCAAACCGGCAATTTCGCGCACCCGGAGCACCCGAAGTTCGAGGATTTCGGCGATATGATGCTCCACGGCGATGGCGGAGCGGGCTATATTCGCGTCGATTGGTTCACCCCGGACGGTCTGCCGACCTGGGGCGACGGCCGGCTCTTCATTCTCGGCACCGAGGGATATATCGAACTACGCAAATACGTTGATATCGCTGGAAAACCCGGCGGAAACCACCTCTTTATCGCGGACCGCAAAGGCACGCGCTACATCGATTGCTCGAAGGTGCCGTTGCCGTTCGGACCCCAGTTTATCAACGACTTGGTTGAAGGAACGTCGGTAGCCCAGGATCAGGCCGGCGCCTTGTTGGCAGCGGAGCTGGTGCTGACCGCAGAGGCAAAGGCGACCCGCGCTACGCCGGGTTAATAGAGGCAGCTCGCCGGCACAGTCTCGATCCTGATAAGCCACGTTATGTAAATACCAGCATCGCAGCTCCGAGAATTGCTAGGATGGCAAGCCAGATAGCGCCGTATTTCAGCGTGGTAGCAAATGGCACTCGCCGCGCGACTAGCGCCGAGAGTGGCAGGATCAGCACCAGCAACAGGATGGCAGCCTGTATCGGTACATCGTTCACGCCGACCATTCCCAGCCATCAAACCCGGGCTCAACATTCGCGGGTAACTCAGCGGAAAGCGTGGCGAAATCCATGGACTGGTCCATGTGTACGAGCGCGGTTCGGCGTGGTTGCAATTCCTCGGTCCAGCCGAGCACCGTCGCGAGGTCGGGATGCGTGGGATGCGGACGGCGGCGCAAGGCGTCGACGATCCAGACATCGAGGTTCTGGTAATGTTGCCGCATCTCCGCGGTCATCGCACTGATATCAGTCGCATAGCCGATGACGTGGCCACCGGCTTCGAAGCGTAGTCCTGCCGAGGTGATGCCGCCGTGTGGCTGGTCTACGATGCTGATGTCGATCGTGCCGATGCGAAGTTTATCCGGCAAGTCATTGAGATTGACGGTCGGCGGATAGCCACGGTTGCCTTCGAACACGTAGCCGAACTGACGTCGAAGTGCTGACGCGGTCCGCGGACGGGCGTAGCCCTCCACGGGCTTTCCGAGCGCGTGGTAAACCTGACGAAGATCATCAATTCCAAAGACATGGTCGGCGTGTTCGTGCGTCCAAATTACCGCGTCGAGCCTGTTCACGTCGGCGTCGAGCAATTGCTGACGCATGTCGGGGCTGGTGTCGACGAGGATGCGCGTTCCGTCGTGCTCGATCAAAATCGACGATCTTTTCCGTCGGTTACGAGGCTCTGTTGGGTCGCAGTCGCCCCAGTCGTTGCCGATCCGGGGGACGCCGGAGGACGTGCCCGACCCGAGGATGCGGACCTTCACCGGGGCAGCGTCTTGCTGAAGAGTTTGTGAAAGTTATCCGCTGTATATTCCTGTAATTCCTTAACTTCTTCACCGCGCAACTTTGCGAGGAACGCCGCGGTGTCGGCGACGAAGGACGGCTCCCCCGGCTTGCCGCGGTTCGGAACGGGAGCAAGAAACGGCGCATCGGTCTCGATCAGGAGCCGCTCGCGAGGCAATCGCGCCGCGGTTTCCTGAAGGTCGGTGGCATTACGGAACGTGACGATGCCGGAAATCGAGATGTAGAATCCGAGCTGGACCGCAGCGTCCGCGAAAATACCAGTGCCCGTGAAGCAATGGATGACCCCGGTGTACGTCCCCTGCTCCATTTCCTCGCGCAGGATCGCAAGGGTGTCATCTTCCGCGTCGCGCGTGTGAACGACGATCGGAACCTGCAACGCGCGTGCGGCGGCGATGTGCGCTCGGAAGCTGGCCTGCTGGCGCGCGCGGTCGGAATGCTCGTAATGATAATCGAGCCCGCTCTCGCCGACGCCGACCACACGCGGGTGCCGACCGCGCGCCACCAGCCTGGCGGTGTCGACGTGCGGATGGGCGTCGGCCTCGTTGGGGTGGATGCCGACCGTCGCCCAGACGTCCGGCTCGCGTTCGGCGGTGGCGAGCACGTCATCCCACTCGCTCTCGCGTGTGGCGATGTTGAGCATCGCGGTCACGCCGCGCGCGCGGGCGCGTTCGAGCACCGCCTGCTGATCCTCGACCAACCCCTTATAGTTGAGGTGGCAATGGCTGTCCGCCAGCATCAGGCCGGCTCCGCTTCGATGGGCATCTCGAGCCGCGGGAAGGCCGGGTTCGGGGCGGCGAGCACGAAGCCGGCCGCCGCCTGCCGCGCATACCAGCCGTCGTCGTCGACCGCGGCGTGGGTCCGATCGTTGGCGCCGAGCAGATCGAGCACCCGCCCCGCCCCAGCGGGCACCACCGGCAGGATCGTGATCGCGAGCATCCGGATCGCGCGGACGAGCGTGCCAAGCACGGCGTGCATCCGCTCGGGATCGGTCTTGCGCAGCGCCCATGGCGCCTGCGCGTCGATATATTGGTTGCAGGCGAAGACGCCGCGCATCCACGCCTCGATGCCCTGGCTGAGCAGCAGGTCGCCGAACGCGGCCTTGAAGCCGGCGCAGGCGACGACGACTTCCTCGATCAACTGCGCGTCGGCCACGTCCGCACGGCCTGGCTCGGGAAGCGCGCCGCCGAGGTTCTTGGCGATGAACGACAACGTGCGCTGCGCGAGATTGCCGAAGGCGTTCGCCAACTCGGCGTTGACGCGCGTCACGATCGCGTCGGCGGCGTAGCTTCCGTCCTGTCCGAAGCTCACTTCGCGAAGCAGGAAATAGCGCAGCCCGTCGACACCGAAGGCGTTCGCCAGATCGAGCGGATCGACGACATTGCCGAGGCTTTTCGACATCTTCTCGCCGCGGTGGAGCAGAAAGCCGTGTCCGAAGACCGTTTTCGGCAGCGGGACGCCGGCCGACATCAGGAACGCCGGCCAGTAGACCGCGTGGAAGCGGACGATGTCCTTGCCGATCAGGTGGATGTCGGCAGGCCAATGCGGCATCGGGCCATCGGGGTATCCGGCACCGGTCAGATAATTGGTCAGCGCATCGACCCACACGTACATGACGTGCCCGGGGCTGCCGGGAACCGGCACGCCCCAGTCGAAGCTGGTCCGCGACACCGAGAGGTCGGACAGGCCGCCTTCGACGAAGCGCAGGATCTCGTTGCGGCGCGATTCCGGGCGGATGAAGTCGGGATTGGCGGCGTAGAAGTCGAGCAACGGCTGCTGGTATTTGGACAGCCGGAAGAACCATGTCTCCTCCGCGGTCCAGGTCACCGGCGTGCCCTGCGGCGAGAGCTTGGCGCCCCCTCCCCCCTCCACCAGCTCCTTCTCGTCGTAGAACGCCTCGTCGCGCACGGAATACCAGCCCTCGTAGCGATCGAGGTACAGGTCGCCCGCCGCCGCCATGGCGCGCCACAACGCCTGGCTGGCGACGTGATGATCGGGGTCGGTGGTGCGGATGAAGCGATCATAGCTGATATTTAGCGCGTCGCACATCACTTTGAAATGTCCTGACATTTCGTCGGCGAGCGTGCGGACCTCGACGCCCTTGTCGCGGGCGGTCTGGACCATCTTCAGCCCGTGTTCGTCTGTGCCGGTCTGGAAGCGGACGTCGCGCCCGGCCTGCCGCTGGAAGCGTGCGATCGCGTCGGCGGCGATCGCTTCATAGGCATGGCCGATATGCGGACGGCCGTTGGGGTAGCTGATCGCGGTGGTGATGTAGAAGGGCTCGGCCATGGCGCTTCACTAGGGCGTGAGATCGGCGGCAACAAGGACCGTCGTCGGGCTACGCGTGCGAAGGGCATGTCGACACATGCCGTTCGGCCCGTGCGGGACGCTTCGTGGCAGATTGAGCAGATATGGGCCCCTGCCTTCGCAGGGGCGACGGCGGTATTGCCGAGGTTAGCGGATTGACGGGGCGAGGCGCGCGACGATGCCGGTCAGTTCGTAGACGGTGCCCTGCGTGTCCAGTGACAGGCTGCGGGCGGCGGCTGCCACCGAGCGCGCCTCGTCATAGGCATCGAGCGCGGCACGCAGATCGGCACCGACGCGCAAGGTGGTCATGCGCGCGATGACGGTGGGGACGCGATCGAGGAACGCTTCGTAGCGGGGCTGCGCGGCCTTGGGCGACAGGGCACGCGCAAGCGCGGCGCGGCGGGTGAGCATCGGATCGCCATCGCGCCCGATCGCCTCCACCGCCGTATCGAGCGCGCCGAGATCGAGCCCGGCATAGCCGATCGCACGGCCGGGCGCGCCCTCCCCGATCCGCACCAACGCCGCGCGCTCGTCGGCGTCCGCTTCGGGCAACGCTTCCGCGAGCACCCCGGCCATGTCGGCGTCGTCGAGCGGGTCGAACCGCAGCAATCGGCAGCGCGAGCGGATCGTCGGGAGCAGCCGGCCCGGCGCGTGGCTGACCAGCAGGAAGATCGTTCCGGCGGGCGGCTCCTCGAGGCTCTTCAGCAGCGCATTCGATGCGCCGGGACGTTCGAGATCGTCGGCGGCGTCGATCACGATCACGCGGCGCGGCGACAGCGACGGCATCGTGCCGAGGAACGGGCCCAGGCTGCGAATCTGGTCGACCGTGATCGACCGCGCGAGTTCGTCTTCCTTGTCCTTCTTGGCGAGCCGCCGCAGCACGCGCAGATCGGGGTGCGAGCCCGCCGCCATCAGCTTGGCCGCGGGGTGATCGTCCGGGACGTCGAGGCCGGGCGGTAGCGCGCCGGGCGTCATCGCATCGGCGAGCAGCCGCAGCGCCGCGGCCTGTGCGAAGGTGGCCTTGCCGACCCCGAGCGGTCCGGCGAGCAGCCAGGCATGGTGCAGCGCGCCGCCGGTGCTGGCCGCCAGAAACGCCTCGATCGCGGCACGGTGGCCGCGCAGCGCCGTCACGGCAGCAAATCCGTCAGCGCGTCGAGCATCGCAGCGGTCACCGCAGCGGCGGGCAAGGCCGCGTCGATCCGGCGGAATCGCGCCGGGTCATCGGCAGCGAAGGCGTCAAAGGCCGCGGCGACCGTGGCGTGGAAGCGTGGATCGCGGCGTGCGAAGCGATCGGCGGCGACGCCATCGCGTGCGGCGGCGCGCGCGGCACCCATCTCCGCCGGGAGCGTGAGCAGGAAAGTGCGATCGGGGAGCAGCCCCGCCGCGCCGAACGCATGAAGCGCGACGATCGCGGCATCGTCGATCTCGCCCGCAGCCCCCTGATACGCACGCGTCGAGTCGATGTAGCGATCGCAGATCACCCAGCGCCCCGCGTCGAGCGCGGGGCGGATCACTTTCTCGACATGATCGGCGCGCGCGGCGGCGAACAGCAGCGCCTCGGCGCGTGCGCTCCAGCGGGTTGCATCGCCGTGCATCAGCAAGGCGCGGATCGCCTCCGCACCCTCGCTGCCCCCCGGTTCGCGGGTCACGACGGTGTCGATGCCGCGTTCGGCGAGGGCGGCGGCGAGCGCGCGGACCTGCGTCGACTTGCCCGCCCCCTCCCCGCCTTCGAGGCTGAGGAACCGACCGCTCGTCATCCCCCTGCTGCCGGTCAGCCGAACAGGCCCTGCCACGCACGACCGAAGAAGCCCGCCTCGCCCACATCGCCACCGGCGACCAGCGGCATCCGTTGCTCGGGCAGGCCGGGCGACGACACGACGAGATCGGCGATATGGGCGCCCTGCTTGATCGGGGCCTTGATCGGGCCGTCATAGACGATCTTGGCGGCGAGCTTCGGGCGGCTGCCCGACGGGATCGTGACGGTCAGGTCCTTCGGCGCGACGAGCTTCACCTCGCGCGCGCTGCCGAGCTGGACCGTGGCGGTGCCGACCTCGCGCCCGGCCTTCACGACCGGCTTGGCCTGCCACGCGCGAAAGCCCCATTCCATGAAGCGCACCGATTCACTCGCGCGCTGGTTGAAGCTGGTCAGCCCGGCGAGCACCATCACCAGCCGGCGGCCGTTCTGCTCCGCCGAGCCGGTGAAGCCATAGCCGGCCTCCTCGGTATGCCCGGTCTTGAGACCGTCGGCGCCGGCGACGCGGCCGAGCAACGGGTCGCGGTTCGCCTGAGTGATCGCCTGCCCGGCGCCCATCGTCTTGCCCCAGGTGAAATCACGGCGCGAATAGAATTGCTTGTAAAGTTTCGGGTGCTGCTGGATCGTCGCGGCGGCCAGCGTGGCGAGATCGCGCGCGGTGACATAGGTGACCCCGCCGTCCGGCCAGCCGTTCGCGGTGCCGAAATGGCTGTTCTTCAGCCCGAGCTTCGCGGCATCCTCGTTCATCCGCTCGACGAACGCCTGTTCGGTGCCCGAGATGCCCTCCGCCAGCACGATGCACGCGTCGTTCCCCGACAGCGTGACGATGCCGTAGAGCAGGTTGGCGACCGACACGCGCTCGCCCGACGACAGGAACATCGTCGACCCCGCCTTGGGGCCGTGCCACTTCTGCCACGTCTCCGGCCGGACCTCGAACTCGGTATCGAGCTTCAGGTCGCCGCGCTTGATCATCTCGAACGCGGTGTAGACCGTCATCATCTTCGCCATCGATGCCGGCGGCATCCGGCGATCGGCATCACGCGCGAACAGCACCGCGCCCGACGACAGATCCTCGAGGAACGCGACCGGCGCGGGCGTGTCGAACTGCGGCGCGGCGGCGACGGCGGGCATCGCCAGCGCGACGACGGCAGCGGGAAGCGCGAGGACGGTCAGCAGCTTGGTCATTGATGGTTCCGTGTGTCGAGGCGATGGGAATTGATCGGCGTCATGCCATAGCGCACCGCCGCTATGACGCAATCGCATCGGCGAGCAGACCGACCGACAGCGCGTAGAAATTCGAGCAATTGTAGTCGAGGATCACGCGGTAATTGCCGGTCAGCAGATAGGCGGTCTGGCCGGGGCCGTCGGGCTCGATCAGCGTCGCCTGCACGTCGTCGGCGAGCGTGCGGCCCTGCGCCGACACGCCGAGCGCGCGCCACTCGCCCATCGAGCGCCACGCGCTGTGCCGCTCGAACACGCGCGGGCAGCGCGGCGAGACGAGCCGGTTGCGGACTTCGCTGCGGTCAAAGCTGGCGGGCACGTTGACCGCGACGCCCCATGGCTGGCCGCGCCGCCAGCCGGCCTGAACGAAGTAATTGCCGATCGATGCCAGCGTGTCCGCCGCGGAGTTCCAGATGTCGGCGCGCCCGTCGCCATCGCCGTCGCGGGCGAGCCGCAGGTAGACGGAGGGGAGGAATTGCGGATTGCCCATCGCGCCGGCCCAGCTTCCGGTGAGCTGCGTGCGCGACACGCCGCGGTCGATCATCTTGAGCGCCGCGATCAGCTCGCCCTCGAACAGCGGGCGGCGCCGGCCCTCATAGGCGAGGCTGGCGAGGCTGCGCACCGTGTCGAAATTGCCGGTGTACGAACCGTAATTGGTTTCGTGGCCCCAGATCGCGACCATGACCTGCTCGGGCACGCCGGTCGCCGCCTCGACGCGCGCGAGCCGGGCGCGCTGCGCTTCGTAGGTGGTGCGCCCGCGCGAGATGCGGGCGGTGTCGACGTGCGTGGTGCGGTAGGGCGCGAAGCGGGGAACCGGCGCGTTGGGCCGCGCCTCCGGTTGCTGCTGGTCCAGCGCGACGACCCGGGGGTTGAAGGTCAGCGCGGAGAGCACGCTGTCCAGCGTGGCGGTCGTCACGCCCGCCGCAGCCGCACGCCCGCGCACCTGCGCCAGATAGGTGCGGAATCCGCTGTCGTCCTGCGCCGATGCCGCCGTTGGCGCGATCAGGCACATGGCCGCCGCCAGTCCGCGCGAGAGAGTTGTTACCGCTTTCATGATCGCGCGGTTCTGACACAGCGCGTGCGGCGGCGGTACCGCAAATCGTCGCGGGACGCGCACGGATGGCCGCAGCGTCGCGCAGGGGCTTGAACCCGGCCGAGCCTTGCTGCCATAGGCACTGCCCACCGCGCGACGGGAAGAGTGGCCGAGCGGTTTAAGGCACTGGTCTTGAAAACCAGCGAGGGTGCAAGCTCTCCGTGGGTTCGAATCCCACCTCTTCCGCCATCCCCTCCCCTGCGCCAAGCCGCGCTTAGGCGCCGGAAAGCAAGCATTGGACGCGCAATCACCCGCCAGGCGGTAGGGAATGGCGGATCAAAGACCGTCGCATGATAACCATAAGGGGAATTCGCATGAGCACCACTCGAGCCGCGCTGCTCGCTGGCGCCGCGCTGTTGATGCCGGCGCTGTTCACGCCGGCCGTCGCGCAGACCGCCGCTGACGTGTCCGGGGATGCCGAGGCCGGTGCCGCCAACGAGGTGGTCGTCACCGGGACGCGCGCGCCGGGGCGCAGCCGGCTCGACACGGTGTCACCGGTTGACGTGCTGACCGGTGACGCGCTGCGCGCGCAGGGCACGACCGAGCTGGCCGATGCGCTGTCGACGGTCGCGCCGTCGATCGACTTCCCACGGCAAGCGGCGGTCGACGGCACCGATGCGATCCGTCCCGCAACGCTGCGCGGGCTGTCGCCCGACCAGACGCTGGTGCTCATCAACGGCACGCGCGCGCATACGTCGGCGCTGCTCAACATCAACGGCTCGATCGGGCGCGGATCGGCGGCGGTCGATCTGAACACGATCCCGACCGTCGCGCTCGACCGCGTCGAAGTGCTGCGCGAGGGTGCGTCGGCGCAATATGGCTCGGATGCGATCGCGGGGGTCATCAACCTCCGGCTGCGCGAAGCGCGCGAGGGTGGCGGTGCGAACGTCACTTTCGGCACCTATGCGACCAGGTACGACGCGGCGCGGACGTCGCGATCGGTGCGCGACGGCGAGACGGCGACGTTCAGCGGGTGGAAGGGCTTTGCGCTCGGCAGCGAGGGCTTTCTGACGGTGTCGGGCGAATATGTCTCGCGTCAGCCGACCAATCGCGCCGATATCGATCCGCGCGGGACGAGCACCAAGCGGATCCGTGCGCGCTTCGGCGATCCGGAGGTCGAACAGGGCACGGTCTACGTCAATGCCGCGGTGCCGCTCGGCGACGGCAACTGGACGGCCTATGCCAACGGCGGGTTCCAGCAGCGTGACAGCGAGAGCGGCGCCTTCCCGCGCGTGGTCAATGCCAACAATCTGAACGCGGATGCGCTGATCGGCCTGTATCCCGACGGCTTCCTGCCGCTGATCGGATCGCGCTCGAAGGACTATAACGCGACCGCCGGCGTGCGCGGGGAGCTGGGCGGCTGGAACGCCGACCTGACCGTCAGCTATGGTCGCAACACGATAGATTTCGAGACGCGCAACTCGGGCAACGCGACCTATGGCAACGCCTCGCCGCGCGACTTCGACAGCGGCCGGCTTCGCTACGACCAGCTGACCGCGGGGCTCGACCTCGCACGCGAATATTCGCTGGGCGCGGCGGTCATCAACATCGCGGCGGGTGGCGAATATCGCCGCGAGGGCTTTGCGATCGGCGCCGGACAGGCGGAGAGCTACAATCGCGCGGCGGGAGCCGACACGCGACTGGCGTCGGGGGCGCAGGGTTTCGTCGGTTTCCGGCCCGAGAACGAGGTCGACGTCCACCGCAGCAACGGCAGCCTGTACCTCGATGTCGAGGCGCGGCTGTGGGACAAGTTGACGTTCGGCGCGGCGGCGCGGGGCGAGAGCTATTCGGACTTCGGCGAGACCGCGACCGCCAAGCTTTCGGCACGCTATGACGTCGCGCCGTGGCTGGCGTTCCGGGGTTCGGTGTCGACCGGCTTCCGCGCGCCGTCGCTCCAGCAGCAATATTATACCTCGACCCAATCGCTGGTGAACGGGAACGTTCTCCAGGAAACGGGCCTCTACCCGGTGTCGAGCGATATCGCGCGGGCGCTGGGCGCCTTGCCGCTCGATCCCGAGAAGTCGCGCAACTATTCGGCCGGTACGGTGGTGCGGTTCGGCGGGTTCAGCCTGACGGTGGACGGCTATCACATCCGTATCCGCGACCAGATCGCGCTGTCGGAGAACATCCAGGCTATGGCGAGCACGCAGGTCGCCAACCTGCTCGCGCCGTTCCGGGTGCAGGCGGCACGGTTCTTCATCAACGGCATCCAGACCACTACCAAGGGATTGGACATCGTCGCCGCCTATACGCTGCGCACGCAGAACCTCGGCAGCTTCAACCTGAGCGCGGCAGCGAACCTGAACGATATCTCGGTCGATCGCGTGCCGACCTCGACCGCGTCGCTCAACCCGGCCCCAAGCCTGTTCGGCCGCAACCGCATCCTGACGATCGAACAGGGCACGCCGCGGACCAAGATCGTCGGCGCGGTCGACTGGCGCGGCGAGGCGCTCGGCGCGACGCTTCGCGCGGTGCATTACGGCAACGTGCTGCAGCCCGGCACCGTGGTCGCGAACGACGTCTACACCGGGCGGCGCACGATCATCGACCTCGAGGGGCGCTATCGCTTCAACGACAATGTCACGCTGGCGCTCGGCGCGGAAAATCTGTTCGACGTCTACCCGAACACCACGCCGACGGCTCTCAACAACAACGGCGTGACTGCCTTCCCTTATTATTCGCCGTTCGGGTTCAACGGCCGGCAGATCTACGGCCGGCTCAACCTGACCTGGTAAAGCCCGCACGCCGTCGCGGTTCACGGATCGCGGCGGCGGCGCTATCAGAAGCGCCATGCGAACGATCTTCCTCGGGCTGGCCGCTCTTCTCTCCACCATCCCGCAGGCCCGGGCGGAGACGATCCTGTTTGTCGGTAACAGCTTCACCTTCGGCGCCAATACGCCGGTGCGGGTGCTGAACGCCGACCGCGTCACCGATTTGAACAACGAACGGATCGGCGGCGTTCCCGGGCTCTTCAAACGCTTCACCGAGCAGGCCGGGCTCGATTGGCAGGTTTCGCTCGAAACGTCGGGCGGCAAGACGCTGGGCTGGCATTTGACCGAGCGGCGCGCGGTGATCGACCGGGCGTGGGATCATGTCGTCCTGCAGGAATATAGCACGCTCGATCCGGCACGCCCCGGTGACGGTGCGGCAACGATCGCGGACGCGGGGCGTATCGCCGAACTGCTGCGCGCGCGGAACCCCAACGTCGCGATTACGATGACGGCGACGTGGACGCGACCCGACCTCGTCTTCCTGCCTGACAGGCGCTGGTCGGGGACCCCGGTCGAGCGGATGGCCAACGACGTGCGGCGCGTGATCGACACCGCGGCCCGGCGCGCGAAAGCGGATGTCGCGCCCGTCGGACAGGCGTTCACGTGCGCGATCCGAGACGGCGTCGCGGATGCGAACCCCTATGACGGGATCGATTATACCCGCGTGCCGCTGTGGTCCTACGATCACTATCATGCCAGCAGCTATGGCTATTATCTGGAAGCGCTGGTCGTGTTCGCGCGCGTGACCGGTGTCGATCCGCTCACCCTTGGCGGACGCGAGGCGGCGGCGGGTGAGCTGGGCTTTTCGGAAGCGGAAACCGTCGCGCTGCAGCGATCCGCGCATGATGCCATCGTCACCAACGGTGGCTGCGGCCGATGACCGGGTCAGGCCGCGCGCTTCATCGACGGTCAAGCTGCGTCGCGGTAGGATGACGAATAAAAAGAGATCGAGGTTGCGCCATCTATAGCCGGTATCGTCGTCCCCGGCGCCTGCGTCGACAGACCAAGGCGTTCGTGTTCATGATCGTCCTGATCGGTATCGGACTTGCCGGTGCGGGGCTGTGCCTGTTCGCACTGCGAAGCTGAGCACCGCCGTTCAGACCGCGGCGTCGCGGATCGTCTCCATCGCGACGAACGTCGAGGTGCTCGCGACATGTGGGAGCGAGGAGATGCGCTCGCCGAGCACTTCGCGGTAGCGGCGGATGTCGGCGGTGCGCACCTTGAGCAGATAATCGAAACTGCTGGCGATCATGTGGCATTCCTCCACCTCCGGAATGCGCAGCACCGCGCGACGAAATTCCTCGAGTGCGGTTTCGCGGGTGTCGGACAATTTTACCTCGGTGAAGGCGATGTGGTCGAGCCCGAGCCGCGCCGGATCGACGATCGCGCGGAAGCCGAGGATGTAGCCGCCGTCGATCAAGCGCCGGAGCCGGACCTGACAGGGCGTCTTCGACAGCCCGACCCGTTTCGCCAGCTCGGTGACCGACAGCCGCCCTTCCGCGCGCAGCGTCTCGATGATCCGTCGGTCGAACGCGTCGATCGGCCCGACTGCTGGCGTTTTCTGGTCCGTTCGGTTCGTCATGACCGCCCAAATAGCATCATTCGGCGCATTGGTCCGCGAAAACCGGGCGGATCGCCACGACATCATCCGCTATGGAGCGCTGACCACGAGAGGATATTCCGCGATGCGCGCCGCTTTGCCCCCGTTCGCCGACTTCGCTCCGCCGATTCGTGCGCAAAGCGCGCTGCGGCAGGCGATCACGGCCGCCTATCGCCGCAATGAGCCCGAATGCCTCGCGCCGCTGCTCGACGCAGCGACGCTCCCCGACGACGTTCGGGCGGCGACCGCGGCGACGGCGACCGCGCTCGTCACCGCGCTGCGCGCCAAGCACAAGGGAACAGGCGTCGAAGGCCTGGTCCAGGAATATGCGCTGTCGAGCCAGGAGGGCGTGGCATTGATGTGTCTCGCCGAGGCGTTGCTGCGCATTCCGGACGTCGCGACGCGCGACGCCTTGATCCGCGACAAGATTTCCGGTGGCGACTGGCGAAGCCACGTCGGCGATGGACGCTCGCTGTTCGTCAACGCCGCGACGTGGGGGCTGGTCGTCACCGGAAAGCTGACGGGCAGCGTCAACGATAGCGGATTGAGCGCGGCGCTGACCCGGTTGATCGCGCGCGCCGGAGAGCCGGTCATTCGTCGCGGCGTCGACATGGCGATGCGGATGATGGGCGAACAGTTCGTCACAGGCGAGACGATCGGCGAGGCGCTGAAGCGCGCGCGGCCGCTGGAGGCGCGCGGCTTCGGCTATAGCTACGACATGCTAGGCGAGGCCGCGACCACGGCAGCGGATGCCGATCGTTATTATCGCGATTACGAGACGGCCGTGAACGCGATCGGCGCGGCATCGGCGGGGCGAGGGATCTACGAAGGCCCCGGCATCTCGATCAAGCTTTCCGCGCTCCACCCGCGGTACGTGCGGGCGCAGGCCGAGCGGGTGATGGGCGAATTGCTGCCGCGCGTGAAGGCGCTGGCCTTGCTCGCCAAAGGGCATGACATCGGCTTCAACATCGATGCCGAAGAGGCCGATCGGCTCGAGCTGTCGCTGGACCTGCTCGAAAGCCTCGCGACCGATCCCGATCTTGCCGGCTGGAACGGGCTCGGCTTCGTGGTGCAGGCCTATGGCAAGCGTTGCCCGTTCGTCATCGACTGGATCGTCGACCTCGCGCGGCGCGCGGGGCGGCGGATCATGGTCCGGCTGGTCAAGGGCGCCTATTGGGATGCGGAGATCAAGCGTGCGCAGGTCGACGGGCTTGCCGACTTCCCGGTCTATACGCGCAAGGTCCATACCGACGTCGCCTACACCGCCTGCGCGCGCAAGCTGCTGGCGGCGCGCGATGCGGTGTTCCCGCAATTCGCGACGCACAATGCGCAGACGCTGAGTGCGATCTACCACCTCGCCGGTCCGGCCTTCACGATCGGCGACTACGAGTTCCAGTGCCTGCACGGCATGGGCGAGCCGCTGTACGACGAAGTCGTGGGTGCGGCGAAGCTCGACCGGCCGTGCCGCATCTATGCGCCGGTCGGGACGTATGAGACGCTGCTGGCCTATCTCGTCCGACGGCTGCTCGAAAACGGCGCGAATTCGTCGTTCGTCAATCGCATCGCCGATCCCGACGTGGCGGTCGCGGATTTGGTCGCCGACCCGGTCGAGACGGTGCGCCGGATGGCGGCGCCGGGGCAGAAGAACCCGCAGATCGCTTTGCCCCGCGAGCTTTACGGCGCGCGGCTCAATTCCGCGGGTCTCGACCTCAGCGACGAGACGGTGCTGGCGTCGCTGAGCGCGACGCTGACGGCAGAGGGGCCGTGGCAGGCCGGCGCGGTCGGGACCGGGCGGGCGGTGCTGAACCCGGCGGACGATCGCGATCAGGTGGGCGTGGTGTGCGACATGTCGGTCGAACAGGCGCTCGACGCGGCGAAGAGTGCTGTCGGCGCTGCGGCAGGCTGGGCGGCACGCCTTCCTGCCGAGCGCGCCGCGACGCTCGACCGCGCTGCCGATACGATGCAGGCGCGGATGCCGCAGTTGCTGGCGCTGATCGTCCGCGAGGCGGGCAAGTCGCTGCCCAATGCGATCGCCGAAGTGCGCGAGGCGATCGACTTCCTGCGTTATTATGCCGAACAGGCGCGCTCGACTCTGGGCACCGGGCACCGCGCGCTCGGGGTGGTGACGTGCATCAGCCCGTGGAACTTCCCGCTCGCGATCTTCACCGGTCAGGTCGCGGCGGCGCTGGTCGCGGGCAACGCGGTGCTCGCCAAGCCCGCGGAGGAGACGCCGCTGATCGCCGCGCAGGGAGTCGCGATCCTGCACGAGGCCGGCGTGCCGCGCGACGTGCTGCACCTCGTCCCTGGCGACGGCGCGATCGGTGCGGCGCTGGTCGCGGCACCCGGGACGTCGGCCGTGATGTTCACCGGCTCGACCGAGGTCGCGCGGCTGATCCAGCGCGAACTGGCGACGCGGCTGCTTCCGGATGGCGCGCCGATCCCGTTCATCGCGGAAACCGGCGGGCAGAATGCGATGATCGTCGACTCGTCCGCGCTCGCCGAACAGGTGGTCGCTGACGTGATCGCCTCCGCGTTCGACAGCGCCGGGCAGCGCTGCTCGGCATTGCGGATCCTGTGCCTTCAGGAAGAGGTCGCGGATCGTACGCTGACGATGATCCGCGGCGCGCTCCACGAGCTGTCGATCGGCCGTACCGACCGGCTGGCGGTCGATATCGGTCCGGTGATCTCAGCGGAGGCGCAGGCGACGATCGAGGCGCATATCTCCAGGATGCGCGCGGCGGGGCATCGCGTCGAGCAGGTGGCGCTGTCGGGCGATATCGCGAACGGCACCTTCGTTCCGCCGACGATCATAGAGTTGAGTGACATTGCGGAGCTGGAGCGCGAGATCTTCGGCCCGGTGCTTCATGTCGTCCGTTTCCGGCGCGCCGATCTGGACCGGCTGATCGACCGGATCAACGCCACCGGTTATGGCCTGACCTTCGGGCTGCACACCCGGCTCGACGAGACGATCGCGCATGTCACCAGCCGGGTGAAAGCGGGCAACCTCTATATCAACCGCAACGTCATCGGTGCGGTCGTCGGCGTCCAGCCGTTCGGCGGCCGCGGGCTTTCCGGAACCGGCCCCAAGGCGGGCGGGCCGTTGTATCTGGGACGGCTCGTCGGCGGTGCGGCCCTGCCCCCCGCGGTCGTGTGCGACCATGCCGATCCGGCGGCGCGCGATCTGGCGATGCGGCTGGAAGAGCGCGGCGAGCACGCGGCGGCAGCGCGGGTGCGTGCGGCGATCGCGGCGTCGATGCTGGGCGCAGAGGTCGAGCTTGGCGGGCCGGTCGGCGAGCGCAACCTGTACGCGCTGCATCCGCGCGGGCGGGTGCTGGCACTGCCCGAGACGCGCGACGGCTTGCTGGAGCAATTGGGTGTCGCGCTGGCGACCGGCAACGACGTGGTGATCGGCGACGCCGACGATGTGCGCGATGCGCTGGCGTTGCTCCCGGAGACAGCGGCGGCGCGGGTGCGCGTCGCCGACGACTGGCGCAACGAGCCCGCATTCGCGGGTGCGTTGATCGAGGGCGATGCCGCACGGGTGGGAACGGCATTGGCGACGCTCGCGGCGCTGCCGGGGCCGATCGTGCTCCCGCAGGCGGCGAGCGCAGGCTATCGGCTCGATTGGCTGGTCGAGGAAGTCTCGACGTCGATCAACACCACCGCCGCCGGCGGCAATGCCAGCCTGATGAGCCTGAATTGACGTTGATGTGAGTAAAGCGGGCGCGTGCTGGCCGGAACGGCGTCGGTGGTGAGCCGTATAGTCCCGACACATCATAGAGGGACTTGATGGCGCTCACCCCGCGCCTTTCCGGGCAGGTTGCCGCCCGGGCGCATCATTCCGGTGCGGCACGCCTGCTGAAGCGCGCCGCGCCGTTCTTTGCGATCGGGGAGGTTTCGGGTGGTCCGCTGCTGATCGCCTCGCTGATCGCACTCGTCCTCGTCAATTCGCCATTGGGCGGCGGCTATGAGCACATCTGGGACACACCGTTGCGACTGAGCTACGGCGGGCAGTCGATCGCGCTGCCGCTGGCCGAATGGGTCAACGACGCGCTGATGCCGTTGTTCTTCCTCATCATCGGCACCGAAGTGAAGCGCGAGTTCAGCAAGGGGTCGCTCTCGTCGGTCAAGACCGCCGTCCTGCCGGTCGCCGGCGCGATCGGCGGGCTGATCGTCCCGATCGGTATCTATCTCGCGTTCAATCACGGGACGGACACGCAGCACGGCTGGGGTGTCGTCGCGGCAATGGACACGGCGTTCAGCCTTGCGATCGTGGCGATGTTCACCACCCGCCTGCCCCCGGCAGTACGCGCGGTGTTGCTGGCATTTGCGGCGATCGACGATGTCTTCGGCCTGCTGGTGATCGCCTTCGCCTATACCGAAACGTTGCAGGCCAGCTACCTGCTGTTGGCGGCGGCGGGCTATATCGGCATCCTGCTTCTGCTACGGCTCGGATGGGTCGCGTCGGTGGCCTATGTACTGCTGGGCGGTGCGGTGTGGATCGGGGTGCTCGGGTCCGGCGTGCACCCGACGATCGCAGGGGTCGCGATCGGCTTGCTGTTGCCGACCAGTTCGCGGCTGTCGGAGCAACGCTTCGTCGAGCGCGTGCAGCGTCCGGTCGACCGGCTGCGCCGTGCGCAACGCGTGGCGAGCACCGCCACCGACGACGAGACGGCCGAACGCGGGCGCGAGGAGGCGCAAAGTCAGCTCGGCTACATCCATGAAATGGCGGCGGCGACCGACGAGCCTGCGGAACGGCTGGTTCGCATCCTGACGCCGTGGGTGTCGTACTTCGTCCTGCCGCTCTTCGCGCTGTCGAACGTCCGCATCCATCTGTCGGCCGACCTGATCGGCGACGCCCTGCGTTCGCCGCTGGCGCTGGGGATTGTCGTCGGGCTGGTGATCGGAAAGCCCGTGGGCTTCTTTGCGGCGACCTGGGCGGCCGCAGCGGTCGGAATCGGCAAGTTGCCGGAGGGCGTGACGTGGCGGATGATCGTCGGCATCGGCGGCGTTGCGGGGATCGGTTTCACGATCTCGCTGTTCATCGCCGAACTGGCCTTTGCCGGCGCGGAACGCACCGAGATCGCTGCATTGGCGATCCTGACCGCCTCGCTGATCGCCGGGCTGTTCGGCTACGTCATGTTGTGGAGCGCGGCGAGGCAGATTGACGGCCGGCAGACCGGCGGTTGATCGGCAGCAACGTAATAAAACGCGCCAACAACCGGGCATGACATTGTATCGCAATGCTTACTGATTTAGGTTGGGCACACCTTGGATCGTTCCCCGCTCGCCCCCCAGCCCGTCACGCCATATGTTGCGCCGCCCGAGATCGGCGCAGCGATCACTGCGTTCGCCGCCTCGCTGGACCCCGGTGACCCGTTCCTGGCCGCCGTGACCCACTCGATCACGCCGATGGTCGTCAGCGATCCACGACTGCCCGACAATCCGCTGATCTTCGTCAACCATGCGTTCGAGGCGCTGACCGGCTTTACCGCCAGCGAGGTGATCGGCCGCAATTGCCGCTTCATGCAAGGGCCGCTGACCGAGGAAGCGGATATCCGGCGCTTGCGAGCGGCGATCGCGCGGCGCGAGCGGATCGATATCGACCTGCTCAACCACCGCCGCGACGGGACGCCGTTCTGGAACCGCTTGATGGTCGCGCCGGTCTTCGATCCGGCCGGCGAATTGCGCTATTTCGTCGCCACGCAACTCGATGTGACGATCGAACGCCATCGCCTGCGCCAGTTGCAAGAAGATCGCGACGCGCTGAACGCCGAAGTGGAACGTCGCGAGGCGGCGCTGGTGGAGCGTGAGGCGCGGCTGGCCATGGCGCTGAAGGCGGGCGGGCTCGGAACATGGTCGCTGGCGCTGCCCGATCTCCATCTGACGGTTTCCCCCGCCTATCTCGACATTTTCGGTCAGTCGGCCGGCGAGCCGTTCAGTTTCGCGGATTTCGAGCGGCGCCTGCATCCCGAGGATTATCAACGCGTCTGCGCAGCGTTGACCGAGACCGTCGAAAACGGTGCCTCGTACGACATCGAATATCGCGTGCTGACTCCGGCTGGCGAGCAACGCTGGGTCCATGCGCAGGGAGCGTTGCAACGTCGCGCGGATGGATCGCCCTTGGTCCTGTCCGGCTTTTCGTCGAACATCTCGGTGCGCAAGTTCGCGGAGGAGCATCGCGCGGTGCTCGCACGCGAACTGACGCACCGGGTCAAGAATACGCTCGCGACGGTCGGCGCGGTGGTCAGCCAGACGCTTCGTGATGCCGGCTCGTTGGACGAAGGACGGCGAGCGGTCGCGGGCCGGATCGCCAGCCTCGGCACCGCGCATGAATTGCTGGTGCGTGATGAGGTCGAGGGAGCGGCGATCAGCGAGATCGTCGAGCGCGTGCTGGCACCGTTCATCGATTCCGGGGGCAGCCGCTTTTCGATCGAGGGGCCGTCGATCCGCCTGTCGCCCGAGATCACGCTGGCGCTGTCGATGGCCTTGCACGAGCTTGCGACCAACGCGATCAAATATGGTGCCTTGTCCGTTCCCGACGGATCGGTGCAGATCCGCTGGGCGCTGGCGGATTGCGCGGGGCAGCGGCGGTTTCGCTTTTCTTGGATCGAGCGCGACGGGCCGGTGGTCGAGCCGCCGACGCGAACCGGCTTCGGCACGCGGATGATCGAACGCGTGCTGGCCGGTCACGTCAGCGGCAAGGCGGCAATGAGCTATCCTCCATCGGGTGCGCGGTTCGAGATCGAGGCGCCGGTCTGATCGTCGGCGTCACTCCTCCGCTTTGCCGGCATCGTCGCAGCGGCTGGACGGGCGTGGCGTCTTGCGCTTCGGGGCGGTGGTCGCAAACTCCCTGGCATCCATCGCGCCCGAGCGATCGTGATCGGCATCGGCAAAGCGGGTGGTGGTCTTGATCGCCCATTCGTCGAACGACAATCGCCCGTCGCCGTTCGCATCGAGCTTGGCAAAAGCCTTGCGACGAGGAACGAGATATTCGTCGCGGGTGACCTTGCCGTCCCGATCCTTGTCGTAGCGGTCAAAGCGCTTCTGCTCGCGGTCCCGCGCCGGTGCTTCGGGGAGCGTGAGCGCTTGTGGATCGTCCACTACGGCATCGGCGGCCTGGCGCGCGGGGGCCGCCGGCACCGAGCGAGCATCGGGGCGCGCCGACCCGTCGAAGATCAGCCATCCCGCCCCGACCAGCGCCAGCGCTGCGACGCCGCCGACCAGATAACGCCACATCTACCGTTGCCCCCCCCGTTTTGACCCACGCGCAGGCTAGCGCGCGCTCTAGCCGGGGCAAGATGGCGTTCAGCGGCCAGTGACCCGAAACCACAACAGGCGTGCCGCACGCGCAGGATGACCGCGGGGTTTGGAATAGCGCGCGAGGTCGAGGCGGGCGGATCGTGCCACCGCGCCGATCGCGCGCGCGGCGACCGGCCAGCGATGGGCGGCGGCCGTTGCAAAGGCGTCGCGTGCCATGTCGCGCGCCAGGGCGGCGGCTGTCGGCGCTTCGAGATGCCGCGACAGATCGGCCAGCGCCCAACCCGTTCCCGACACGACGATCGCGGAATCGTCGCTTCCGACGATCGTCGCCATCGCCGCGAACATCCCACCGCCGCGATGCGTGCCATGAGCCTGTATCGCTTCCCGATCGAGCGTCGGTTCGAGCAGCGCCTCCCACCCCTCGACGAGATCGGCGAGGCGATGGCCGGGAACGTGCGGCACGACGTCGCGTGCAAGTGCCTGAAGCACCGGTTCGGCGGGCGGCGGGGCGTTGTCCAGCGCCGATAACGCCTCGTGCCACCACGTCAGTCGCATCTGGCCGACGATCGGCTCGCGCGTGGTGCGCAGGATCGCGGCCAGCCGATCGTCGAGCTGCCACAGCGCATCCAGCGCCGCGCGATGTGCGGGCGCGGCGTAGGTCATCGCCAACGCTCGTTCCGGGTCGCCGACGCTCTGGGTCACTTGTCCATTAACCATCCCGCTTCAGCCATCCTTACCCGTTCCTGCCGCATGGCTTCGTGCCTCCGCCGATCGACCGTGACGAGATCTTCGCGTGCCGTTTACCCTACCACGTCCCCTGCCTCACCTGTTACGTGACGTCGCCGGCAACGTCGCGATCATGGCGGCGTTTGCGGTGATCCCGCTGCTGGCGATGATCGGTGGCGCGATCGATGCGAGCCGTACCTACATGGCCGCGACGCGCCTGCAACAGGCATGTGACGCCGGCGCGCTCGCCGGGCGCAAGGCGATGGCGAACGTCACCACCCTGACCGATGCCGAAAAGGCCAAGGCGAGCGAATTCTTCCGCTTCAACTTTCCCGCCGGCACCTATTCGGCCGAGAAGGTCACCGCCGTCTTCGACAAAGGCGCGAACGGTGTCGTGGTCGGCCGCGCGTCGCTGTCGATGCCGACGACGCTGATGCGGATGTTCGGCTTCGGCGCGATTCCGGTCAGCACGACGTGCAAGGCGGAACTGCATATTCCGAATACTGACATCATGTTCGTGCTGGACGTCACGGGATCGATGTCGGCCAATCCGGCGGGTGGCGCGGCAACCAGCCAGAACCCGAGCAAGATGGATGGGCTAAAGCAGGCGGTGAAGGACTTCTACGCGGCGCTGGGCCCCGGCCCGTCGACGGGCGCCGGCCGCATCCGCTACGGCTTCGTGCCCTATTCCTCGAACGTCAACGTCGGGCGCGTGCTCTATGCGCTCAATCCCGCTTATATCGCCGGCGGGTCGGGGGACGAGAACGTCAATTATCCTTCGCGTCGAGGCAAGGCCGTGGCGAAAACCTGCGCGGACCGCAGCAACTCCAATTGCTTCGACGTCGATTGGTCGTGGGCGAACCTGTCGGTCAACGTGAGACCGTGGGTTCAAGCAAGCGGCAAAGTCGCCAATCCAGCATATATGCAGAGCAACCCTAAAGACCCAGACGATTATGCGCCTTCTTCCTTTGCATGGGACGGCTGTATCCGTGAAGCGAGTACGGTACAGAACATAACTTCGACATCCTCGCTCGAACCGCCGTCAGGTGCATATGATCTTCAGATCGATCTGAAGCCGAACAGTGCAGCCACGCGCTGGAAGCCGGCTTTGTCGCAACTTCAATATCAGCAATATCCTTGGCCGAACGACAAGTTACAGACGATTGGCTATAGCTGCCCAAAGGAGGCCGGCCCGCTACGGCAGTACACGAGCGACTATAACGCAACGTCGAAAAGCTCTCCGAGCCTGAATACCTATGTCAACGCCCTTCAGCCGACGGGGCAGACCTACCATGACATCGGCCTGATCTGGGGAGCGCGCCTTCTCGCGCCCGACGGCATCTATGGCGCAACGAACGCCGACTCCGTCGCGCCGGGTGGCTATCAAGTGTCTCGCCACATCGTCTTCATGACCGACGGCCAGTTGGACACCGACGCCAAACTGGCCGACGCGTGGGGAGTCAATGCCCTGATGGACAAGGTACAGGCGGACAATGCCGTCGCGCCGGCTTCGGCCGGCGAGGATCGCATTTACGCGAGCCATCTGCGTCGTACGCAGATCATCTGTAACGAAATGAAGAAGCGCGGTTTCATCATCTGGATCGTCGGCTTCGGCAATCAAGGGCTGTCGCAGGAGCTCAAGGAATGTGCGACCGACCCGGATCATTGGTCGATTGCCACCGACACCGCGGCCCTTCGGCAGTCCTTCGCCAAGATCGCGCAGACGATCGGCGGCTTGCGGTTGTCGTCGTGAAGCGCGGGCGGCGCTCCTTCGCGCGGCTGATGCGGGCGTCGGATGGCGCGACGCTGGTCGAGTTCGGGCTGGTGGTCATGCCGTTCCTGACGCTGCTGATGGGTGCGCTCGACGTCGGCTTTCAGGTCTATCTCAGCGCACTCACCAACGGCGCGATGGAGCGCGCGGCACGTCGCGCGACGGTCGGCAGCATCAGCAAGGATCAGGTCGTGGCGGCGATCCGTGCGGAGATCCGCACGATCCTGCCCCGGGGCAGCCGTGACGATCCCGCGGCGGTGACGGTGACCCCGCTCAGCTACACCAATTTCGCCTCGGTCGGCAAAGGCGAGCGGATCGTCGCCGATACCGCGCCGGTCGGCCAGTATAATGCGACCGACTGCTACGAGGATCGCAACCACAACGGCCGCTATGACGCCACGTTCGGCGGTGGCGACGACATGGGGACCGCGGACGACGTCATCTATTACGACGTACTCGTGAAGGTGCCGCGGCTGTTTCCGTTCGCCGCCGCGATCGGACTGGATCCGTTCACCGTCGTGGGGGCGCGAACATTGGTCCGCAACCAGCCTTATGGCGACCAGCAGATCCGGGTGAGATGTTCGTGAGCGGGGCGGAGGGATCGGCTGATCGGTGGCGGCGGCTGCGCCGCGAGCGCTCCGGAGTCGCGATGATCGAGTTCGCGCTGTCGCTGATGTTCCTGCTGCCGATCGCGCTGACCGGAATCGAACTGGCCAATTTCGCGGTGGTGACGTTGCGGCTGAACCAGCTTGCGATGATGGTGTCCGACAATGTCGCGCGATATCGCGGCGGCATCGACGAAGCGCAGGTCGACGAAGTGATGACGGGGGTTGCCTTCGCAGGTCGCGGGATCGACTTCGGCCAGCAAGGTCGAGTGATCGTCTCGACCGTCGAAAGCAACGGGCAAACCGGCACCCAGGCCGGCTACAAGATCAGCTGGCAGCGTTGCTTCGGCGCGATGAACGTTGCGTCGTCCTACGGCCTCGAAGGCGCAGGATCCAGCGACGCGACGCTGGCGAACGGCATCGGACCGGCAGCGAACAAGGTCAAGCCGGTCAACAATACGGCGCTGATCTTCGCAGAGCTGCGCTACACCTATCGGCCGATCGTCGGCGCCGGCTTCCTGGCCGCGCGTGAGATGACGTCGCTCCAGTCCTTCACGGTCCGCGATCGCGCGTCACAGACGCTGACCAACACCACCAACATGCCCGACGCGAAACGCCGCCTGTGCGACGCCGCCCACCTCTCCGCCACCTGAGCGGCGACGGAGAGGTCGGACGATCGGTTAGCCGCGGTAGCAGACCTTCTTGACCGTCTTGACGATCTTGTCGGTCGAGATCAGCGCGAGCTTTTCGAGGTTCGCCGCATAGGGAAGCGGCACGTCCTCGTTGGTGACGCGCAGCACCGGGGCGTCGAGGTCGTCGAAGCCTTCCTCCATTGCGATCGCGGCGATTTCCGAAGCGATCGAGCAGGTCGGCCAGCCTTCCTCCACGACCACCAGCCGGTTGGTCTTGGCGAGTGACTTGAGCACGGTCTGCTTGTCGAGCGGGCGCAGCGTGCGCAGGTCGACGACCTCCGCCTCGATGCCCTCGCCCGCCAGCGTCTCCGCGGCTTCGAGCGCGAGCCCGACGCCGATCGAATAGCTGACGATCGTCACGTCCTTGCCCTCACGCATGATCCGCGCCTTGCCGATCGGGAGCACCCAATCGTCAAGCTTCGGGATCTCGAACGAGCGACCGTAGAGCAGCTCGTTCTCGAGAAACACGACCGGGTCCTGGCTGCGGATCGCGGCCTTCAGCAGCCCCTTGGCATCGGCCGCGTCATAGGGCGCGATCACGATCAGCCCCGGCACCGAGGCGTACCACGGACCGTAGTTCTGGGAGTGCTGCGCGCCGACGCGGCTCGCCGCGCCGTTCGGACCACGGAACACGATCGGGCAGCGCATCTGCCCGCCCGACATGTAGTTGGTCTTCGCGGCGGAGTTGATGATGTGATCGATCGCCTGCATCGCGAAGTTGAAGGTCATGAACTCGACGATCGGCTTCAGCCCGCCCATCGCCGCGCCCGTACCGACGCCGGCAAAGCCGTATTCGGTGATCGGCGTGTCGATGACGCGCTTGTCGCCGAACTCGTCGAGCAGGCCCTGGGTGACCTTGTACGCGCCCTGATATTGGGCGACTTCCTCGCCCAGCACGAACACGCGCTCGTCGGTGCGCATTTCCTCGGCCATCGCGTCGCGCAGCGCTTCGCGGACCGTGACCTTCACCATCTCGGTGCCCGCCGGGATCGCCGGATCGGTGACCTCCGCCTTGTGACTCGCCGCCTCGAACAGCTGGCGCGCGCCGGTGTCGACCTTCTCCTGCGCCGGGTGCGCCGAATCCTCGACCGTATCGGCCTTCTTCTCGTCCGCCGCCGCTTCGGCCTTGGGCGAATCGTCCTTGGTCGCCGCACCGGCTTCCTCGCCCTCGCCGGCGAGCTGCATGATGACGGTGCCGACCTTCACGCCGTCGGTGCCCTCGGCAACGAGGATCTTCGCGACGGTGCCTTCGTCGACCGCCTCGAACTCCATGGTGGCCTTGTCGGTCTCGATCTCGGCCATGATGTCGCCGGACTTCACCGTGTCGCCTTCCTTGACGAGCCACTTGGCGAGCGTGCCCTCCTCCATGGTGGGCGACAGCGCCGGCATCTTGATGTCGATCGCCATCTCAGTACTTCTCCACCAGAACGTCGGTATACAGTTCGGCCGGATCCGGCTCCGGCGTGCTTTCGGCGAAATCGGCCGACTCGGCGACCTGCTTGCGGATGCGCTGCTCGACCGCCTTGAAGTCCTCTTCCTTGACCCCGTGGCCTTCGGTCAGCAGCTTCTTGACGTGCTCGATCGGGTCGGACTTGTCGCGCACCGCCTGCACTTCGTCGCGCGAGCGGTACTTGGCCGGATCGGACATCGAGTGGCCGCGATAGCGATACGTCTTCATCTCAAGGATGATCGGCCCCTTGCCCGCGCGCACCCACGCCAGCGCCTCTTCGGCCGCGCCACGCGCCGCCAGCACGTCCATGCCGTCGATCTGCAGACCCGGGATGCGGAAGCTCTCGCCACGGCGATACAGCTGGTCCTCGGACGAGGCGCGATTGACGCTGGTGCCCATCGCATATTGGTTGTTCTCGATCACGAAGATGATCGGAAGCTTCCACAGCTCGGCCATGTTGAAGCTTTCGTACACCTGACCCTGATTGGCGGCGCCGTCACCGAAATAGGCAAGGCACACGCCACCGTCGTTGGTGTATTTGTGGCTGAACGCGAGGCCCGCGCCGAGCGAGACCTGCGCGCCGACGATGCCGTGCCCGCCGTAGAATTTATGCTCGACGCTGAACATGTGCATCGAGCCGCCCTTGCCCTTCGAGATGCCGGCCTGACGTCCGGTCAGCTCCGCCATGACGTCCTTGGGTGGGATGCCGCACAACAGCATATGGCCGTGGTCGCGATAGCCGGTGATGACCGAGTCCTTCTCGGTCAGCGCCGACTGGAGCCCGACCGCCACGGCTTCCTGCCCGATATACAGGTGGCAAAAGCCGCCGATCAGGCCCAGGCCGTACAGCTGGCCGGCCTTTTCCTCGAAACGGCGGATCAGCAGCATGTCCTCGTAGAATTTAAGGAGTTCGTCCTTGCTCGCCTCATAGGGGCGCGGCTCGGCGGGACGCTCGCGATTCGTTTTCTGCGGGTCGGCAGCCGGTGCTTCGCTGCGTGCTGCTGGGGCTTTTGCCACGATGGACACTACCTCGTTTCTTGAAAGACGTAGCGGCCTATAGCCACGGCACGGCACAGACTGCAAACCCCACCGACTTGCAAGGGATTGGGGCGCGGTCTAGGCGAAGGGCGATGAATGTGCCGGACCCCTCGCCTGCCCCGCGACATCCGCTGCGGATCGCCAATTTCCGCGCATATTGGCTCTCCCGCTTCGCCGGCACGATCGCGGTCAGCGCGCAGGCGATCATCATCGGCTGGCAAGTATACGGTCTTGCCCGCGAGACGATGGACATCCGGCAGGCCGCGTTCATGCTCGGCATGATCGGGCTGGTACAATTTATCCCTTTGTTCCTGCTAACCCCGGTCGTCGGCCTCGTCGCGGACAGTGTCGACCGGCGGTGGATCGTGCGCGGAACGACGGCGCTGCTGTGCATCAACGCCGGCGTGCTCGGGGTGCTGACCTGGTCAGGTAATCTTTCGTTGCCGGCGCTGTTCGGTGCGGCGGTGCTGATCGGGATCGCGCGCGCCTTCTCCGGGCCGGCCTATTCGGCGCTGGCGCCCAACCTCGTTCCCAAGGAGAGCCTGCCGACCGCGATCGCGATCTCGTCGATCGCATGGCAATTCGGGACGGTGGCGGGGCCGAGCATTGGCGGCCTGCTTTATGCGATCCACCCGGATTTTGCGTACGGTGTGATCTCCGGCCTGCTCCTGCTCGCGCTCGCGACGATGTTCATGATCGGCAAGGTGCCGCAGCCGGCCGCGCAGAAGGATCGCCGGCCGATCCAGCGCATCCTCGACGGCTTCTCCTATGTGCGCCGTAACCGACTGGTTCTGGCGGCAATTACCCTCGACCTTTTCGCGGTCCTGCTGGCGGGGGCAACGGCGTTGCTCCCGATCTACGCGCGCGACATCCTGCATGTCGGTGCCAGCGGCCTCGGCTTCCTTGCCGCGGGAATGGGAATCGGCGCGGGCACGACCGCGGTCTGGTTCTCGTTTCGCCCGTTGACGTCGAACGTCGGCGTCAAGATGCTGGCGGCCGTCGTCGTTTTCGGTCTTGCGATCCTGAGCTTCGGCATCGCGACGCAGCTGACCGAGCTGCTGGGCGTCACACGCGTCGGCGCGGGCGGCGCCATCCGGGTCGATTTCGTCATCAGCCTGCTTGCGCTGATCGTCGCGGGCGGCGCGGACATGGTGTCGGTCTATGTCCGGACCTCGCTGATCCAGCTCCACACGCCCGACGCGATGCGCGGCCGGGTCAGCGCGGTGTCGCAGCTGACGATCTCGGCATCGAACGAGTTGGGAGAGGCGGAGAGCGGGCTGCTCGCTTCGCTGCTCGGCCCGGTCGGCGCGGTGGTGTTCGGGGGCGTCGGCGCGATCGCGGTGACCTTGCTGTGGTCGCGGCTGTTCCCGGAACTCCGCCGCGCGCGAACCTTTGATCCGCCCGACATCATCGATATCCCACCACAACATGGAGTAGCGCAGCCATGAAGGCCCAGAACGTCCTCGCGACGATCGGCAACACGCCGCATATCCGTATCCAGAAGCTGTTTCCCGGCTCGGAAGTGTGGATCAAGTCGGAGCGGGCGAACCCCGGCGGCTCGATCAAGGATCGCATCGCGCTCGCGATGATCGAGGCGGCAGAGGCGTCAGGCGCGTTGCAGCCCGGCGGGACGATCATCGAACCGACCAGCGGCAATACCGGGATCGGGCTGGCGATGGTCGCGGCGGTCAAGGGGTACAAGCTGGTGCTCGTGATGCCGGAGAGCATGAGCATCGAGCGGCGCCGACTGATGCTGGCCTATGGCGCCGAGTTCGACCTGACCCCGCGCGAGAAGGGCATGAAGGGCGCGATCGAGCGCGCGCTCGAGCTGGTCGAGCAGACCCCCGGCGCGTGGATGCCGCAGCAGTTCGAGAACCCGGCGAACATCGACGTGCATGTCCGGACGACCGCGCAGGAAATCCTGAACGATTTCCGCGAAACCCCGGTCGACGTCATCATCACCGGCGTGGGCACCGGTGGGCACATCACCGGCGTCGCCGAGGTGCTGAAGAAGGAGTGGCCGAACCTCAAGGTCTTCGCGGTCGAACCGCAGGCGTCGCCGGTGATCTCGGGCGGACAGGCCGGACCGCACCCGATCCAGGGGATCGGCGCGGGCTTCATCCCGTCGAACCTGCATACGCAGGTTCTCGACGGCGTGATCGAAGTCGACGCCGCGGTCGCGAAGGACATGGCGCGACGCTCGGCGCGGGAGGAAGGATTGCTGGTCGGCATCTCGTCAGGTGCGACGCTGGCGGCGATCCTCCAGAAGTTGCCCGATCTGCCCGACAACGTGCGGGTGCTCGGCTTCAATTACGATACCGGCGAGCGATATCTGTCGGTGCCGGATTTCCTGCCGGAGAATTGATCTGTCCGGTCTGAGCTGGAAGATGCGCGCGATCCTCGGCGGGATCGCGACATCGGCGCTCGTCGCGCCCGCCCTCATTGCCCGTCACACACCCGAGGTGCCGCGGGCGATCGCGGCCAAGGTCGTGCGCCCGCAGCGCGTGGTGGCGGCGAGCGAGGTTCCGACGGTCGAACCGGTGGAGCTTCAGGACCTTACCCCTGCCGACGCCCGGCTCTTCAACGCGGCGATCCCGTTCGTGCGGGGCCCGCGCCCGGCGGCGCGGCCTTTCCTCTTCGCAGGCGACGAGACGCAGCGCGGGCGAGCGACCGATTGTCTCGCCGCGGCCGCCTGGTACGAAGCCGGGGATGATCCGGTCGGCGAGCGCGCGGTGGTACAGGTCGTGCTCAACCGGCTGCGGCACCCCGCCTTCCCAAAGACGGTGTGCGGTGTCGTGTTCCAGGGGCAGGAACGCACGACCGGCTGCCAGTTCACCTTCACGTGCGATGGCGCGCTGACCCGGCGGCCGTCCGAGCCCGCATGGGAGCGCGCGCGACAGATCGCGACCAAGGCGTTGAACGGCGCGGTGTTCGCCAAGGTCGGCTATGCCACCCACTACCATACCGACTGGGTGGTGCCGTATTGGAGCGCCAGCCTCGACAAGCTTGCCGAGGTGAACACGCACCTGTTCTTCCGCTGGACCGGCTGGTGGGGCACGCCCGCCGCGTTCCGGCGGGTGGTATCGAGCGACGAGCCGGTCATCGCCAAGCTCGGCACGATTTCGGCGGCGCATCGGCTTGGCGGTGCGCTCGACGAGGCTGCCGCCGCGGTCGCTGCGGCGGCCGAACCGGGGACGCTGGTTGCGCCGGTGGCAACCAGCATTGTGCCCGGCGAGCCGGATAGCTTCACCGCGCTGTTGCCGGCAATCGCGCCCGAGGGATATTCGGCGATCGCGAAATCCGCTTGCGGCGCGCGTACGAAGTGCAAGTTCCTCGGCTGGACGGATCGCGCGATGCTGCCCGGCGGTACGCCGATGACGGCGACGCAGATGGCGGGCATGTCGTTCAGCTATCTGCGCGACAAGGACGCCGGGCTGGAGCGCGAGCTGTGGAATTGCCGGGAGTTTCCGCGCACCGGCCCCGGGCTGTGCATGCGACGGCAGGTGGTGCCTGCTCCCTCCCCAAGCACAACGCCGGTGCTGCGTGGGCCCGGTGCGTTGGACGGGGTGCGGCGCCGTGAAGAGCCGCTCGCTGCCGCAACACCGGCTGCGCTGCCATAGCGGCGTGCGCAGGTTCGTCGCTCGACACGGCGGTGAACGGCACCCCGCTTGAACCATCTACCGCCGTCACCCCGGACTGGTTCCGGGGTCCACCGTCCCGCAAGAGCAACCGCCCTTGTGCTGGCGGATCGGTGGATGCCGGAACGAGTCCGGCATGACGGGGGCGGCTCAAATTCAGCTTCGACGGATCACGCTCCGAACAGGAGTGCCTGTTTGTCAGGGCCTCGATTTCGGAGGTGTTCGAGCCATCGACCATAAACAAAAGGGCGACCTTTCGGCCGCCCTTTATCAGTCCATTCGTGTCGCCGCTCAGCGCCCCGAGGGTGCAGGTCCACCCGGACCGCCCATGCCCGGCAATCCGCCCATCATGCTCTGCTGCATCTGCAGCTGACGCACGGTCGCCTCGGGCAGAAAATCCTGAAGCTCGACGTCGAAGACCAGCGTCGAATTGGCGGGGATCGGGCCGTTGGCGCGTTCGCCGTAGCCGAGTTCCGGCTTGATCCAGAGCCGGTACTTGGAGCCCTTGTGCATCAACTTCAGGCCTTCGGAAAAGCCCGGAACGACGCCGGCGACGGGCAACGGCGTCGGCTGCTGCGACTTGTCGAAGACCGTGCCGTCCACCAGCCGCCCCTCGTAGTTCACGAGCGACACGTCGGTATCGGTCGGCCGTGCGCCCTTGACGTCACCCGCCTTGAGCACCTGATATCGAAGCCCGGAGGGCGTCGTCACGATGCCGGTGTCGCCTGCGCGCGCCAACGCGATGCCGGCCACCAGAGCGATCAGCAGCCCCGCCACCAGCCAGAACACATAAGCGCGTCGGACGGGGGCGATCGGGACGGCAGTGACAGTCGACATCGGCGGGCAACCTCAGGCTTGCACGCGTCATCGGTACGACGCGCTGGCAGAAACGGGGTGATCGCAGCGCCGCATCGCGCAGCGCCACGATCGACGCAGCGTCTTACCGCGCGCCGTCACGCTCCGCACGCTTGCGCTCCAGCTTGCGCGCCCGACGCACCGCAGCAGCACGCTCACGCGCACGCTTCTCCGAGGGCTTCTCGTAGTGGCGGCGCAGCTTCATTTCGCGATACACGCCCTCACGCTGCAGCTTCTTCTTGAGCGCGCGAAGGGCCTGGTCAACATTGTTGTCGCGAACGATGATCTGCATTGGAACCTTCAACTCCGGATCAAACAAGTAATGCGGCGGCGAGCGAGGCTCGCGCCGAACGCACCGCCCCTAGCAGCAAGTGCCGGGCCTCGCAAGCGTTCAGGCGATCACGATCGGTGCGGTCACCACCCGGCGATGCTTCAGCGCCGGAATACGCGCGCGCACATCTTCCGTCCGCGCCGGCGCGATGTCGGCATAGCCGATCCCCGGCGTCTCGCCCATGTCGAGCAACATCTCACCCCAGGGATCGACGACGAGCGAGTGACCGTAAGTAGCGCGACCGTCGGGATGCACCCCGGTCTGCGCCGCCGCGACCAAATGGACGCCCGCCTCGATCGCGCGGGCGCGCAACAGGATGTGCCAATGCGCCGCGCCGGTCGGGCGCGTGAAGCTGGCGGGAACCGACAGCACCTGCGCGCCCGCGTCGGTCAGCGCGCGAAAAAGGTCGGGAAAGCGCATGTCGTAACAGATCGACAGCCCCATCGGTCCCAGCGGCGTGCCGACCACCACCGGACGATCGCCCGCGGCATAGCTTGCCGACTCGCGCCAGCTTTCGCCGGTCGGGAGATCAACATCGAAGAGATGCATCTTGTCATAGCGTGCGCGGATGTTGCCGATCGCGTCGATCACGAAGCTCCGGTTGGCAAACCGCCCGTCAGGCCGCCGAAGCGCCAGCGAGCCGAGATGCACCCAGATGCCGGCGCGCGCCGCCGCCTCGCGCACGGCCACCAGCACCCCGTCGTCCGCCTCGCGCACGATCGACGCCGCCGCACGCGCGCGATCGCGGTCGAGCAGCCCCGACATCTCCGGCGTGAAGACCATGGCGGCACCTTGCTTGCCCGCCTCTTCGATCGCAGCGACCAGCGTCGCGGCATTCTGGGCAGGATCGATCCCGGTCGTGGTCTGTACGACGGCAATCTTCGTCACGCATGGCTCCTCGTTGCTGCGTTGCCTCGAACAGCAAGCGCATCATCGGCGCAAGCGTTGCACCGCCGCACGGGCCGCAAATGGTTGGCGCGATGCGGTCGGCGGATTAAGAGCGCTGCATGACCGGTGCCCCCCTCACGCTTTATAACAGCCTCTCGCGGCAGCACGAGACGTTCAGCCCGCTCGATCCCGACAACGTCCGCATCTATTCGTGCGGGCCGACCGTTTATCATTATGCGCACCTCGGCAACCTGCGCGCTTATGTCTTCACCGACACACTCAGCCGCACGATCACGGCGAAAGGCTGGCCGCTGACCCATGTCATCAACATCACCGACGTCGGGCATCTGACGTCCGACGCGGATGCAGGCGACGACAAGATGGAGGCGGCGGCGCGCGCCAGCGGGCGGGATATCTGGGCGATCGCGCGACATTATACCGACGCCTTCAAACAAAATCTGAGCGACCTCAACATCCGCACGCCGACACACATGCCGCTGGCCACCGATCATGTCGCCGAGATGATCGCCTGGGGCGAGCGGATCGCGGCAAAGCATTGCTACCTGCTGGATGACGGCCTCTACTTCGATACCACCACCGTGCCGAATTACGGGCGACTGGCGGGGGCGGCCGACGATGCCGCGCAGGGGCGAATTGAAACCGTGGCCGGCAAGCGCCATCCGCAGGACTTTGCGATCTGGCGGACCACCCCGCCCGGCGAAGCGCGCCAGATGGAGTGGGACTCGCCGTGGGGACGCGGCGCGCCGGGCTGGCACCTCGAATGCTCGGTGATGGCGGCGAAATATCTGGGCGTGGCGTTCGACATCCATACGGGCGGGATCGACCATCGCGAGATCCACCACCCCAATGAAATCGCGCAGAACCAGGCGCATTGCGGATGTGCCGACACCGGCGCGACCTTCTGGCTGCACAACAACTTCCTCGTCGATCGCACGGGAAAGATGAGCAAATCCTCTGGCGAGTTCCTGACCCTGTCGCGTGTGGTGGAGCGCGGGTTCCATCCCCTCTCCTACCGGCTGATGTGCCTTCAGGCGCATTATCGCAGCGAGCTGGAATTCTCGTGGGAGAACCTCGCGGCGGCGCAGGTGCGGCTGAAGCGTTGGGTTCATGCCGTAGAGACAGTGCGCGCGCGCGCGGAGGGCGAAGGGTCGCCGGTCGCGGCGTATATCGACCAGCTCGACGCCGCGCTCAGCGACGATCTGGCCACGCCGCGTGCGCTTCCCGTTCTCGACGCATTGCTGGGCGACAAGAAGGTGCCGGCCGCGGATCGGCTAGCGACGCTCGCCGCCTTCGACGACATGTTGGGTCTCGACCTCGGCCGGCTCGAACGGGCGGCCTTGCGGGTGCGCCCGCAGGAAGCACGGATCGACGAAGCCGCGATCGAAGCGCGGCTCGAAGAGCGTAAGGCGGCACGCGCGGCAAAGGAATTCGCGCGATCGGACGCGATCCGCGACGATCTCGTCGCCGCCGGGGTCGAGGTGATGGACGGCGATCCGCTCGGCTGGGACTGGAAACTGCCGATCTGACGGCAAGGGGAAGGACGTTCGTGATGGATCTTGGGCTGACAGGACGCTTGGCGATCGTCTGCGCATCAAGCCAGGGGCTCGGGCGCGCCTGCGCCACCGCGCTGGCGCAGGCCGGCTGCGTGGTGGTCGTGAACGGACGTGACGCCGCCGCGTTGGAAGAGACAGCATCAGCCTTGCGGGCGGCTGGTGGAGAAGTGCGGACGGTCGCCGGCGACGTCGGTGACGAGCGCGTGCAGCAGGCGTTGCTCGATGCCGCGGACGGCCGGGTCGATATTCTGATCAACAACAATGGTGGACCGCCGCTTCGCGACTTTCGCGCGCTGGATGGCGAGGCGATCCATGCCGGGATCGACGCCAATATGGTCACCCCGATCCGGCTGGTGCAAAAGGTGATCGATGGCATGATCGAGCGCCGGTTCGGGCGGATCGTCTGCATCACCTCCGGCTCGGTCAAGGCGCCGGTACCCGGTCTCGATCTGTCGAGCGGCGCGCGGGTCGGGCTGACCGGCTTCCTGGCCGGGGTGGCACGGCAGGTCGCGCACGCAAACGTGACGATCAACTTCCTGCTTCCCGGACTGTTCGAGACGCGCCGGCTCGCCGGCGTCCACGCCTTCAACGCGGAGTCGAACGGCATATCGGTCGAGCAAGCCGAGAACAACGCGCGGCAACGTATTCCGGCCCGACGCTTCGGCGATCCGCGTGAGTTCGGCGACGCCTGTGCGTTCCTGTGTGCGGCCTCGTCGGGCTTTATCACCGGGCAAAGTCTGCTGATCGATGGGGGCACCTATCCCGGCGTGCTGTAAAGAGGAAGTTGATTGCGGCCCGCGCGCGGTTGGTTCAAGGCGCGGGCGTTAGTTGGAAGGATGAATACCATGGCCACCTGGGCCCCGCATAGCTGGACCAATGCCGAAGCGCGCCAGCTCCCCGTCTACCCCGACGCCGCCGCGCTGGATGATGCGACGCGGCGGCTGGCGTCGTTTCCCCCGCTGGTCTTCGCGGGTGAAGCGCGGAACTTGACGGCGGATCTTGCCAAGGTCGCGGAAGGAAAGGCGTTCCTTCTACAGGGCGGCGACTGTGCCGAAAGCTTTGCCGAATTTCATCCCAACAATATCCGCGACACGTTTCGCGTCATCCTGCAGATGGCGGTGGTGCTGACCTTCGCCTCGAAGCTGCCGGTGGTGAAGGTGGGTCGCATGGCGGGGCAGTTCGCCAAGCCGCGCTCCGCCAATACCGAGACGATCGATGGCGTCGAGCTGCCGAGCTATCGCGGCGACAACGTCAACGACATCGCGTTCACCGCGGAGTCGCGGATCCCCGACCCGGAACGGATGATCCGCTCCTACGCGCAATCGGCGGCGACGCTGAACCTGCTGCGCGCGTTTGCGCAGGGCGGCTATGCCAATCTGCATCAGGTGCATCGCTGGACGCATGACTTCATGGGCCGCAGCCCGTGGGCCAAGAAGTACGCCGAAACCGCCGACCGGATCGGTGAGGCGCTCGATTTCATGGAGGCGTGCGGGATCAGCCCGGATACCGTGCCGCAGCTATCGCAGACGACGTTCTACACCAGCCATGAGGCGCTGCTGCTGCCGTTCGAGGAGGCGCTTACCCGCCAGGACTCGCTGACCGGTGACTGGTACGATACGTCGGCGCACTTCCTGTGGATCGGTGATCGCACCCGCTTCGAAGGATCGGCGCATGTCGAGTTCCTGCGTGGGATCGGCAATCCGATCGGCGTGAAGTGCGGGCCGTCGCTCGACCCGGATGCGCTGCTGCGGATGCTCGACACGCTCAATCCGGGGCGCGTCGCGGGGCGGATGACGCTCATCACGCGCTATGGCTACGACCAGATCGAGGCGCATCTGCCGCGCCTGGTGCGCGCGGTGAAGCGCGAGGGGCATCCGGTCGTATGGAGTTGCGACCCGATGCACGGCAACACCGTCAAGGCGACCAGCGGGTACAAGACGCGGCCGTTCGATCGCATCCTGTCCGAGGTGCGCGGCTTCTTCGCGGTCCATCGCGCGGAAGGCACGCACGCCGGCGGCATTCATGCCGAGATGACCGGGCAGAACGTCACCGAATGCACCGGCGGGGCGATCGACGTCACGGAGCAGAGCCTTGCCGATCGTTATCACACGCATTGCGATCCGCGCCTCAACGCCGGGCAGAGTCTCGAGCTGGCGTTCCTGCTGGCCGAGATGCTGAACAGCGAAATGGCGGAGCGCCGCAAGGCCGCGTGATCGCGTCAACGCGTTGGAGGAGATAAATGCAGGGGCGACGCGAAAGTCGCTTGACGCGCCCGCCCCTGCCTCCTAACGACGCGCCTCACACCGCGCACGGCCCCTTCGTCTAGCGGTTAGGACGTCGCCCTCTCACGGCGAAAACACGAGTTCGATTCTCGTAGGGGTCACCAGCGATCGCCCTTCTTGCGGCTCGCCAGCTTTGCTGCGGTAGTTCCTGTACTAAACGATAGCGAACGGCTGTGTGGCTGCGGATGCCGTGTATCGCAGCCTTATTGATCATATCGCAAACCGCATCCGGTCAGCCGACCTGAAAGCGGTACGTCCCCGAACGAACCGCGATTACCGCTTCCTGCGCGGTGCGTTGTTCGACGGTCACGGGCTTCCCGCCTTCGAGAATGCGCGCGCCGTTTGCTGCGGGCAGGTGGACGCGTGCCACGCTGCCGACGGGACGGTCACGTCAAGCGTGAACCGGTTCTGCTCCTGCTTCCACCGCGTGCTGATCCGCCCGAGCCGCGAATCGTAGCGCGCCCCCGCCGACGACATGCGCGGTCGGCGCGCGCAGGGGGCGGCAACAAGTCGAAGTGAAGCGCGACGATATAGCCGGTCGGCGAGCCGTTGCCGACTGTCCCGTCCGCCTTGACGAAGGTGCGGTTGAAGGCGTCTCCCACCTTCGTCGACAATGCCGCATAGCGCGCCGCGTCGGCCGCTGGCCCGCTGGCCCGCGGCATGTCGGCCATCTGATCGGCGGTGCCTTTCCAGAAGCCCGTGCTGATCAGGTCCTTAGAGGTGGTCTGATCCGCGGAGGTTTTTGCGTCGAGCGCCAGCCAGTCGCCATAGTCGACACCCAGGGCCGTGCGCCAGACAAGGTCCGGGTTGTCGGGTTCGAGAAGGCGCTCGTCAGAACTACCCGGTAAGACTTCCTATCATTAGGGTAAATGAGATTTCCTCCTGTCGAACGCGGCGATAGGCGCACTCCCGTCGTTGAGATGGCGCGATGCCGATCCCCGGCAGCGACACGCCGGCGATCGGCTGATGGGATTTGCAGGTGGCAGACGTCGTCCTCAACGAACTGACCAAGAAGTTCGGCGCGATCACCGCGCTGGAGCCCAGCACTCTCTCGATCGACGACGGGGAGTTCGTCGCGATCGTCGGGCCGTCCGGGTGCGGGAAGTCGACTTTACTGCGGCTGATCGCCGGGCTGGAGGAGCCGAGCGCCGGTCGTATCCTGATCGATGGCCGCGATGTCACCGATGCCGCGCCGGCCGATCGCGGGCTGGCGATGGTCTTTCAATCCTATGCGCTCTACCCGCATCTTACCGTCGCCGAAAACATCGCCTTCCCACTGCGGGTTGCCAGGAAACCGAAGTCGGAGGTGGCCGAGCGCGTCGGCGCGGTTGCCGAGACGCTTGGCCTCACCGCCTTCCTGTCGCGCCGACCACGCGCGCTGTCGGGTGGACAACGGCAGCGTGTGTCGATCGCGCGTGCGATCGTTCGCGAGCCCAAGGTGTTGCTGCTCGACGAGCCTCTGTCCAACCTCGACGTCGATTTGCGCGTGAGGATGCGACACGAGTTCGCACGATTGCATGGGCAGCTCGCGGCGACGATGATCTATGTGACGCACGATCAGGTCGAGGCTATGACGCTGGCGAACCGGATCGTCGTGATGAATGCGGGCAGGATCGAGCAGGTCGGCGCTCCGCTGGCGCTGTACGCCAAGCCCGCGACGCTGGCGGTGGCACGCGCGATCGGCGCGCCGCGCATGAACCTGTTACCGGCGACGATCGCAGCGGCGCACAGCGATGGCGTGGATGTCCGGCTGCCGAGCGGCGCGCTCGTGCCGGTCGCGGCCGCGGGCGAAGCGGGACAGCCGGTCACGCTGGGTATCCGGCCCGAGCATCTGGTCCCCGACGATGACGGGGCGTTCGGCGGCGCGGTCGAGTTGTTCGAGCGGCTTGGCCCGTTATCCTTCGCGCATCTTGGCTCGCCGGGCCTGGGCACGACGATCGTCGCGCAATTGCCCGGCGACCGGCGGATCGTCCTTGGCGAAACGCTGCGATTCCGCGGCGATGCGGCGCATCTGCACGTCTTTGCAGCGGATGGGCGCGCGCTTCCCCGCCTTACCCCTTGATGCTGCCACCCAGCAGCCCGCCGATGTAATAGCGCTGCAACGCCAGGAACAATGCCAGCACGGGCAGCGTCGTCACCACCGCCGCTGCCATCATCAGTTCACCGTCCGCGGCGTGTTCGCGCGAGATCGCCGCGACCGCGACGGGCAGCGTGTAATGGTGCTGATCGGACAGGACGATCAACGGCCAGAGAAAGTCGTTCCAGCTCCCGAGGAACAGGAACAGCGCCAGCGTTACGGTAATCGGCATCAGCAGCGGAAGCACGATCGACACGAAGATGCGGGTCTCCCCAGCCCCGTCGAGCCGCGCCGCGTCGATCATCTCGTCGGGGATGCCCAATGTCGCCTGCCGGACGAACAGGATCGCGAAGATGCCGGCGAGGCTGGGCAGGATCACCCCGGCGTAACTGTCGACCAGCCCCAGTTCGCGGAAGATGAGGAACAGCGGCAGCATCGCCACCTGCCCCGGTATCACAAGGCTGGCGATCAGCATCTTCAGCAACCGCTCGCGCCCACGAAAGTGCAGCTTGGCAAAGGCGTAACCGGCCGGCACCGTCAACAGGAGCCCGAGCAACGTGGAGATCGCGGCAACCAGCAGGCTGTTTCCCATCGCCGGCAGGATGCGATAATCGAACCACGCGCCGTCATACTGCCGCCGCACGAGTAGTTCGTAATAATTGCCGAGGGTCCAGCGGCTCGGCCAGAGCGGCGGCGGATAGCGGCTCGATTCATACCGCGGCATGAACGAGACGATGACCATCCACACGAACGGCAGCAGCGTCACCAACGTCACGCAGGCGACAGCGGCGTTCAGGACGATCGCACGCAGACGACGCGGGTTCAAAGCCATTCGTACCGCCGCCCGATGCGCGTCTGGATCAGCGTCAGCGACAGGATCAAGATCAGCAGCACGAACGCCACCGCCGAGGCCTGCCCGAGGTTCCACCATTTGAAACCCTCGTCGAACATGAAATAGAGGATCGTGACCGTCGATTGCGACGGCCCGCCCAGCGTCATGACATAGGGCTCCGCGAAGAGTTGCAGGAACCCCGCGACGCTCAGCACCGCGGCGAGCAACAGGGTCGGCCCGATCGCCGGGAGCGTGACGTGCCGAAAGCGCGTCCACGGACCCGCGCCGTCGAGCCGCGCCGCCTCCATCAACTCCTCCGGCACCGCCGCCAGCGCGGCCGTGAACACGATCATATTGTAGCCGAAGACCTTCCACGTCACGAACAGCAGGATCGCCGGGATCGACCAGCGCGGATCGCCCAGCCAGTCCACCGGCGCGACCCCGACCTGCCCCAGCAGCCAGTTGAGCAGGCCGAAACGCGTGTTGAGCAGGAAGCGCCACACCACTGCCGTCGCGACGATGCCGGTGACATAGGGGGCGAACAGCGCCACCCGCCACAGCGGCTTCCAGCGCACCGTCGCATCGTTGAGCAGCAAGGCGGTGAACAGCGAGGTGCCGATCGCCATCGGCACGCCGATCACGGCGAAGATCGCGGTGTTCCCCAAGGCGCGCCAGAACAGCGGTGTGGCGAGCAAATCCGTGAAATTGCCAATGCCGACGAAGCGCAGATTGGACCAGTCCGCCAGCGCATAGATGCTATAGTCGGTGACGCTCAGCCCCAGCGCGAGGACGGTCGGCAGCACGAAGACGAGTGCGATCACCGCGAGCACCGGGGTCGTGAACAGCCAGGCGGAACGCTCTTGCCGGGTCATGCGATCTTCCCCGCGGCGACCAGTCGCCGCCGTTGGGCGAGCAGGACATCGACGCGCGCGTCCATTGCGACCAGCCCCTCATCGATCGTCAATCCGCCACGCACCACCCGCTCGGCGATGATCTGCACCTCGAGCCGGATGCGCTCCCATTCGACGATCGTCGGCTGGCGTGCGGGTTGCTCGACCTGCTCGGCGAACGGGCGAAGGACCGGATCGGCGAGTTGCGGGCTGTTCCACGCGCTGCGCCGCGCCGGCAGCACGCCGATCATCCGCTGGAACCGCAACTCGCTCGCCGCGGAGGTCAGATGCTGCGCCAACGCCCATGCCGCGGCCGGGCGCCGCGTCGTCGCCGACACCGCGATGCTGTTGTTGATCGCCGAAACCGCGCCCGGACCGTCGGGGCCGGGCATCCGCATCACACCCCATTGTTCCGGCGCGATCTCCGCGGTGCGACGGTGCAGGTCGGTCAACAGTGTCGGCCCGCTGGGATAGATCGCGAACCACCCTTGCGCGAACGCCGCCACCGGATCCTGCACCTCGTTCGACGCCACGCACGGCGCGTAGCCGTCGGCAAAGAGCGAGACGTAGAAGGCCAGCGCGCGGCGATAGGCGGGCGTGCGGAAATTCCCCCGCGTGTCGTTGTCGCGTAGCGGATAGGCACCCGCCTGCCCTGCAAAGGTGATCAGCGTGTCCCACCAGTTGAGAAGCATCAACATCGCGTAGCGATCGGGATGGCGGCGCTTCAGTTTGGCACCCAGCTCCCGCCAGCCGTCCCAATCGGCAGGCGCCCTGTCATAGCCGAGTTCGCCAAGCAGATCCCGGCGGTAAAATTGCACCTGGCTCCCGACCGACCACGGCATCGCATAACCGCGCCCGTCGTAGGTGAGTGCGCGCATGACGTCGGGAAACGTGTCCTCGCCAAAGGTGGGGTCCGGCAGCGGCGCGATGGCGCCGATCATCGCGAACTCGCCGACCCATCCCGAGGGAAGCATCATCACGTCGGGCAGCGCCCCTCCGGCGCGAGCGGTCAGCAATTTCTCGTGCGCGGCGGTGCCGGGCAGAGACTGGGTTTCGACCGCGATCCCGGTGCGCGCGGTGAAGGCCGTCATCAGATGCGGTGCATAGTCGCCTTCGTATCCGGTCGCCCAGAAGGTGAGCGCATCGGGGTCGCGGCGCGTCATGCAGCCGGGAAGCAGCATCGTCGCACCCGCGGCCGATATCGCGCGCAGCGTGCAGCGCCGCGTCCATCCCTCCACTGTCCGTTCGTTCATCTGCGACCGTTGTGACAGCGCCCGACCACGACGAACAGCGAAAAGGCACTGTTATCTACATCGCATATTTAAATTATTTGCGCGGGAGCCGTCGACGGGTTCATTCGTATCGATAGATGTCGCGGGACAGGCGCAGTCGCCCGAACTGGCCGCCCGCACGCGGAGGGGGCTAACACAACATGACCAACACAACGATCGCTGCCTTGCTGATGAGCACGACGATGCTGGCGCAACCGGCACTTGGGCAGGCGACACAGTCTGCAGCGCCTGCGCCTGCGGCCACCCCGTCGGGAAGCGACAATGCCTCCGGCGATATCGTCGTGACCGGATCGCGTATCCAGCGTTTGGACTATGAAGCGCCCAGCCCGATCATCTCGAGCGATGCCGCGGACATCCGGGAGTCGGGGAACACCAATCTCACCAACTTCCTGGTTCGCGTCCCTGCGCTGGTCAATTCGCGTGACAGCACGCGCGCGGGCGGCGGCGATGCCGTGTCCAGCGCCCAGCTGGGCCAGTCGGGGCTCAATCAGCTGAACCTGCGCAATCTCGGCGCGAACCGGACGCTGACCCTGGTGGATGGTCGTCGCCACGTCGCCGCCGAGGCGAGCAACGCCGCGGTCGACATCAACGCCATTCCTACCGACCTCATCAGCCGGGTCGACGTCCTGACCGGTGCGGTGTCCGCGATCTATGGCGCCGATGGCGTCACCGGCGTGGTCAATTTCATCCTGCGCCGCGATTTTCAGGGTGTGAGTGCGCGGGCGCAGATGGGCGTATCGCAATATGGTGATGGCGCGACCCGCTTCGCGTCGTTGCTCGCCGGACGGAATTTCGCGGACGGACGCGGCAATGTCACGCTCGCCTACGAATATAGCGGCGAGGAACGCGTGCCGTATGAGGCGCGCAAGTTCCTTCAGCAGGGCCGGCGCCGGTATCTCGTGCCGAACCCGGCCGACCAGCCCGACGATCCCAACGTGCCCGATCAGGTGCTCGCCGGCAATCTGCACTACACCTATGTCTCACCCTTGGGCGCGATCTTCGTGGGTGGCGAGTCGAACCCCAGCTTCGACGGACTTGGCCGACCCTACGATCCGGGTCAGCCGATCGCTTATTACTGGCAAGGTGGCGTCAGCACCGACGTGCCCGGCTTCTATCAGGGCGACCTGTCGCCGGGCATCGAGCGCCATGTCGTCAACCTTCTCTCGTCGTTCGAGGTATCGGACGCGCTGAAGCTGTCGGTCGATGCCAAATACGCGCGATCCGACGCCACCACCTTCGGGCAGTATCCCGAAACCTATTACCTGCCGATCGCACTCGACAACCCGTTCATTCCCCAGAGCATTCGCGCGGCGGCATCGGCCGCGGGGGCCGATGGCCTGTTCTTCAATCGTCACAACATCGATTTCGGGCGGCTTGGCGAGAACGATCTTCGTCAGACCTATCGCGGGGTTGTCGCCGCCACCGGGCGCCTGTCCGATCATGCGACCTATGACGCATACTATCAATATGGTCGCACCGACGTGCGCATCACCCGGCTCGGCAGCCGTCTTGCCGCGCCGTATCTCGAGGCGCTCGACGCCGTAGCGGGACCCAACGGCTCTACGATCTGTCGCTCGACGCTGAGCAACCCGAACAACGGCTGCCTTCCGATCAATCCGTTCGGGGCCGGGCCGACCAGCGAGGCGCAACTCGCCTATTTCCAGCGCAACGACCGGAGCTTCGTGCGTATCGACCAGCATGTGGCCAGCGCGTCGGTCAGTGGAGACTTCGGCCAGTTCTTCAGCCTCCCCGGCGGCCCGGTACAATTCTCCTTCGGCGGCGAATATCGTCGTGAAAGCAGCCGGTTCGATCCCAACCCGAATCTCGTCGCCGCCGCGTATTTCGGCAGCGACGAACCAACCGTCGTGCTGCCCAGCCGCGGCAGCTTCGACGTGTGGGAAGCGTTCGGCGAGCTTAACCTCCCGATCATGCGCGATCGTCCGTTCGCCGAATTGCTGTCGGTCGGCGCCGCGGGTCGATATTCGCGCTACTCGACGGTCGGCCGCACCGAGACGTGGCAGTTCACCGGCATCTATGCGCCGATCCGGGACATCTCCTTCCGTGGCTCCTACGGCCAGGCGGTACGCGCGCCGAACATCGGCGAATTGTTCCAGCCACGCAGCACGGCGCAAGGCTTCCTCGACGATCCCTGCACTACGCGCTCGGTCGGGAATGGGACGCAATTCCGCGAGGCGAACTGCCGGGCGCAACTCGCCGCCGCGGGCCGCACGACCCTGCTCGGAGAGAGCGATACCGGCTTCGTCCTCAACGGGGTATCGCAAGGCAATCTGGCGCTTCGTCCGGAACGGGCGCGTACCTGGACCGCCGGCGTCGTCCTGCGCCCGCGTTTCCTCCCCGGGCTGACCGCCTCGGCGGACTGGTACGACATCAATCTGACCGATGCGATCAACACCGTTGAAGCTGGCGATGTCATCAACCTGTGCGTCGACCAGCCCACTCTCGATAACGCCTTCTGCCGATCGTACACGCGCGCGTCCGGCACCGGGCGGATCAACGGTTTCACGGTCGGCCCCCAGAACGTCGCGAGCTTCCGTACCGCGGGGCTCGACCTCAACGTCACTTACCGCCTGCCGACCGCGCGGATCGGGACGTTCGACCTGCGGCTGATCGGCGGCTACCTCAATCGGCTGTCGATCATCGCGAGCCCCGGCGCGCCGCCCACCAACAGGCTCGACACGCTCGGCGCACCGCAATGGAATGCCAATTTCGCCCCCACGTGGACGCTCGACCGCGTTTCGGTGAACTATAATCTGCGCTGGCTGAACGCCACCCGCGCCTTCACGCGCAACGAAACCGCCGCCAACCCCGACATCGCCGCCGCCGAATATCTGCGGAACGCGGCGCTGTGGCAGCATGATCTTCAGATCGCATATCAAGTGCCCGACGGCTTCGGGTTCTACGGCGGCATCACCAACCTGACCGACCAGAAGCCGGACCCGGCCGCCTACGGCACCAATGTCCCCATCTCGCCGCTGGGACGCTTCTTCTACGTCGGCGCACGGATCGCGCTGGCGGGACAATGACCGCCTCACCTTGCCCATTTGACGAAGGCGTCATCTCACGTATTGATGCGGCATGATGACCCGCCGCCAAATCGTCGCCTCGTCTCTGGCCCTCTCGGCAACCGCAGGGTCGGCAGCCGCGCCGCCGCGCGCCGGTCGGCTGAAACAGTCGGTCAGCCGCTGGTGTTATCAGAACATTCCGCTGGACAAGCTTTGCGCTGCCGCGGCGAAAATGGGCTTGCAGGGCATCGACCTGTTGCAACCCGCAGAGTATGAGATCCCGCGCCGGTATGGGCTGCGCTGCACGATGGGCTATGCCGCCGATATCATGACGATCCCCAACGGCCTCAACCGACGGGAGAATCATGATGCGGTCGAGAAGGCGTTCCGGGTCGGCATCCCGCAAGCGGCCAAGGCCGGCGTGCCCAACGTCATCGCCTTTTCGGGCAATCGCAAGGGCATGTCCGATGAAGAAGGGGCCGCAAACTCGGTCATCGGTCTGAATCGCGTCAAGCGGATCGCCGAAGACCACGGCGTGACGATCTGCATCGAGTTGCTCAACAGCAAGGTCGATCACGCCGATTACATGGCCGATCATACGGCCTGGGGCGTGCGCGTGGCGGAAGAGGTCGGATCGCCGCGGGTCAAGCTGCTCTACGACATCTACCACATGCAGATCATGGAAGGCGACCTGATCGCCACCATCAAGAAGAACATCAAGTGGCTCGGCCACTTCCACACCGGTGGTGTGCCCGGTCGCCACAATCTCGACGACACGCAGGAGGTCAACTGGCATGCAGTGGCGCGGAGCGTCGCCGATCTCGGGTTCGACGGTTATTTCGCACACGAGTTCGTGCCGACGGGCGATCCGCTGACCGCGCTGGCGCAGGCGGTTCGAACCTGCACGGTCTAGCGTCCCCGGCGACGATGCGCGTCGGGTTCAATCGTGCAGGATCGGCCCGATCGCGTTGATCGTCAGTTGCAGGCTCAACGCATGTTCCATCACGGGCCGCGCGCTGGCGCGACCAAAGCGGAATTGGTTGAGATAGCCGATGTCGAGGATCGCCTTGCGCGCGATCAGCGGCACCGTGATCCCGAGCATGTTGCGCATCCGTTCATAGCCGGATCGCTGCCCCCACCGCGTCGAATTGGGAAGAATGAAGCTCTCATGCGACGCGAAGAACGCCAGCTTTCCGCTTTTCAGCGGGAAATTGTGACGGAGCAGCGGACGGATTCGCACCCCGACCTGATCGCCGCCGGGATTGAAGCGTTCGTCGACCCGAAAGCGCCCGAACAGGTTACCGTGGGTGAAGACGACCTGTTGGCGCAGGCGATTTTCATGCACCGACGGGCCGGTCGCCGTGAAGAGCCCAACGCGCCGATAGCCAAAGCCTAACTCGATCGGCTTGCTGACTTTCCAGCCCAATAGCGCGCCATATTCGGTCTGGCTGATCCCATCGGCACGATCGCCCCATCGTCCGATTTGTTCGAGCGTGACCCGCACCTCGGGCGTCAGCGGCACGTTGACGTTGACCTGTTCCCAAAACTGCTCGTCCTCCACCTGCGCCGACGCAGGCGTCGCGAACAGCAACGCACCTGACAGCAAGGCTGCGCAGCGAAATCCGGACACGTACACCCCCATTATGGCGCGGACGCTATAGCAAAACCGTTCGCGTTGGCCATCCAAGGCTGACGACGACCATGTCGCACCGGCTGTTGGTGTTCGGGCCGCCGTTACCGGACGCGGCGGTCGGGAGTGGGTCAGCCGCGTCCACGTGGAGAATGCTGTAATCTCGCGAAAAACCAGCGACCTTGGTCGTCGCGTCGCGGATGAGGACAGGTTTGCGAAGCGGGAGTCGTGGACGCCATCGTCGTTCGCGCTAAACAGGGGAGCAAGGATCGGGCGTCGCTGACAATCGTGGGGAGGGAATTCTATGACGTTGCAGACGATCGATCTGGTCGTGGTGATCGGCTATGCGATCGGCATCTTCGTGCTTGCCCAATGGGTTAGTCGCGACAAAGCCGGCGAGAGCAAGGACACGTCGGACTATTTCCTCGCCTCCAAGGCCCTGCCGTGGTGGGCGGTCGGCGCGTCGCTGATCGCGGCGAACATATCGGCCGAGCAGATCGTCGGCATGGCCGGGTCGGGCTATGCGATCGGGTTGGCAATCGCCTCCTACGAGTGGATGGCGGGCGCTACATTGTTGATTGTCGGCAAGTTCTTCCTGCCGATCTTCCTCCACAACCGCATCTACACAATGCCCCAGTTCCTTGAGCAGCGGTACGGTACGTCGATCCGTACGATCATGGCGGTATTCTGGCTGGCGCTGTATATCTTCGTCAACCTGACCTCGATCATCTGGCTGGGATCGATCGCGGTAACGCAGGTGGCGGGGATCAATCAGGATCTGGCGCTGGTCGGGCTTGGGGCTTTTGCCGTGCTTTATCAGCTGCGTGGCGGGCTGAAGGCGGTGGCGTTGACCGATATCGTGCAGGTGACGCTGCTGGTGTTCGGTGGGCTGCTCGTCTCCGCGTTGACGCTGCGGACGATCGGGGGGGACGCCGGGATCATCGGCGGCTTCGGCGAACTGACGCGTCGCGTTCCGGATCACTTCGACATGATCCTGTCCTCCGACAACCCCCATTATAAGGAGCTCCCGGGGCTGGCGGTGCTGATCGGTGGCATGTGGATCGCGAATTTGAGCTATTGGGGATTCAATCAGTACATCATCCAGCGCGCACTCGCGGCGAAGAGCCTGCCGGAAGCCCAGAAGGGCATCGTGTTCGCTGCCTTCCTGAAGCTGCTCATGCCGCTGGTCATCGTTCTGCCCGGCATTGCGGCGGTGGTGCTGGCGCCAGACCTCGCCAAGCCGGACGAAGCCTATCCGGCGATGCTGCGGCTGCTGCCGCCCGGGCTGCTCGGGCTGGTGTTCGCGGCTTTGATCGCGGCGATCATCGCCTCCACCGCCTCCAAGATCAACGCGATCGCGACGATCTTCACGCTCGACCTGTATGCCAAGCAGTTCGGCCGCAAGACCGTTGCCGAGGATGGCCGCGCCGACCCGACGCAGGAGCGGCGGCTGGTGCTGGTCGGGCGCGTCGCGGCGTGCGTGTCGATCGTGATCGCGATGCTGACCGCGCGCCCGCTGATCGGGCAATCGGATCAGGCGTTCCAGTTCATCCAGGAATTCTCCGGCTTCTTCACGCCGGGGATCACGGTGATCTTCCTGCTGGGTCTGTTCTGGAAGCGTGCGAACGAAGCGGGGGCGATCGGCGCGGCGGTGGCGTCGGTGGTGCTGTCCTACGTGCTGCGCGCGGCGCTGCCGGACCTGCCGTTCCTCAACCGCATGAGCCTCGTGTTCCTGCTCAGCCTCGCGCTGGCGGTGGTGCTGTCGCTGGTGGTGAAATCGCGCGCCGACGCCAATCGCGTGACGGTGCAGGACGTCGACTTTCGCACCACGACCGGGTTCAACGTCGCGTGCCTAGGCATCGTGCTGATCCTGATCGCGCTCTACGCGACCTGGTGGTGAAACCGGTCGGGGCGGGGAGCCGGAAGCCCCCCGCCCCTTCTGGTTCAGAACTTCACCGCGATCCGCGCATAGCCGAACTGATCGGGCAGATCGTAGGTGGTGGGATCGAACCCGCCGCAGCTGAGACAGTCCGGTGCCCGCTTGCCGAGGATGTTGTTGACCCCCAGCGTCAGCGTCAGGCGATCGTCCCACATCCCCGGCGTCCAGCCGACCTGCGCGTCGAGGTAGAGCGTCGGGCGCATGACGTGATCGTCATACGCCGGCTCGACGACGCGTCCGATGTAACGGCCGGTGATCGACGCCGTGAAGTTGGGGCTCGACCAGTCGATCGTCGCGTTGCTCTTGAAACGCGGATACGCCTGATCGCCGCGCTCGGTGCCCTGCCGGCGGACGGTCTGGCTGCCGGTGGCGGTCGGCAGCGTGGTCGAATATTCGAACAGGAAGTTGTTCGACCACAATAGGCCGAACGTCCCTGCCCCGACCGACGGCGAGCGCCATGTCAGAATCGCGTCCAGCCCCTCGCTCTTGAGCGAGGCGATGTTCTGGAGCAGCCCGCGGATTTGCGTGATCGCTCCGGAAGTGGAACGGGTGATCGCGCCGCAGGCCACCGGATCGTTGGTCTGCGTGCAGTTGGCGAGCAGCACGTCGGCACCGATCGACGAGATCGCATTGTCGACCTTGATCGTGTAGTAATCGACCTCGAGCGACAGGCGACCGACGCCGCTGGCCCATGACGGGCTGTAGACGCCGCCGACGATCCAGCTTTCCGAGGTTTCCGCCTTCAGCGCGCGATTGCCGCCGGTGAGGATCGGCAATTGCTGGTTGGTTTGCACATAACCGGTGGGAACACCCTGCGCCGCGCAATTCTGCCGTACCGTCGCCGACGTGCCGGTCGCGTCCGCGGAACACGGATCGATCACGCCACCGTCGAACCGCGATGGCGTGCCGAACAGCTCGCCGATCGATGGCGCACGGAAGCCCTGCGCCCAGGTGCCGCGCAACCGCAGATCGTCGATCGGCTTCCAGCTGACCCCCGCCTTCATGGTCGTGCGGCTGCCGCTCGTCGAATAATCCGAGTAGCGCGCCGCGAACGACCCTTCGAGCAGCTGGAAGAACGGCACGTCCTTGAGCACCGGAATGCTCAGCTCGCCATAGACTTCGTTGACGTCGAAGCTGCCCCTCGTCGCCTGCGCCGGGATGTCGGAGCCAAGCCCGGCAGCGACGAGCGGATCGGGCGAGAACGAGCCCGATTGGCGACGATATTCATAGCCGGCCGCCAGACCGAGCGGCCCCGCGGGCAGCTCGAACAACGTACCGGTGACGTTGAAGGTCGCGTCGACCATCGACTGTTCGCTGCGGTCACGCTGCTGGAACGTGACGTAGTCGATCATCGCCTGCGTGATCGAGCCTTCGCCGCCGAAGATGTTGAACGGCACGCACTCGCCGGTGCAATCGGCGACCGGGCCGAGCGCGCGGGCGAGGTTGGCGGCGTTGACGTTCCCCTGCACCACCTGTTTGGCGGTGTTGGAGGCGTAGATGACGTTGGCGTCCCAATACCACGTCCCGCTACCGACCGCGAATTTCCCGTCGAGCGTGCCGCCGAGATACATGGTCTCGACCTTCTGGCTGTAGTGCCGCGGGCCGTTTTCGACGAAGCGCCGACCGATGAAGTCGTAGTTGCGCGGGAGGCCGGCGTTGCCGGTCGCCAGCGTGACGCCGAACGGATTGTACGGGTTGGTCGCGTCGATCGAGATCGTATCGAGCAGATTGCCGTTGCCCGCGTCGGGGCCGACGAACAGCGGCAGCGGCGCGGCCTGATTGTCCGAGGTACGGCGGTTATAGATCATCCGCGTCGTCAGCCGGACGTCTTCGCCGAGATCGCCCTGGAAGTTGACGAACGCGCCGAACCGCTCCTGCGGGGTCAGCAGATAATTGTACGGACGAAAGTTGAAGCGGTCGGCGACGGTGAATTGCTTGAAGTCGCTGTTGGCGCCGGTCGGGTCGGCCGGGTCGAAGCGCGGACGCCCGAGCGGGTTCGACTTGAGCGTGAGGTTCATGCCGGCGCCGGTGACCGGATTGTTGATGAGGAATCGGCCGTTCGGCGTGCCCGAGCTGCAGCTGGTGGTACAGGCGGTCGCACCGGGATCGGGGAAGGCATAATAGCTGCGGTCACCCGCAAAGACCGAGCCCTGCTTGATGTAGTTCACGCCGGCCACGAACGAGACGCCGGCCTCTTCGTCGCGATGCCCCCAGCTGAGCTGGTAATTCTGCGTGACGCCGTCGCCCTGTGGATAGGCGCCGCCCTGTGCCGAGGCGACGAAGCCGTTCTGACGTTTCTTGGTGATGATGTTGACGACGCCGGCGATCGCATCCGAGCCGTAGATCGTCGAGGCACCGTCGCGCAGCACCTCGACCCGATCGATCATGCTGTCGGGAATAGCATTGAGGTCGACCGCGCCGGGGACGCCGCTCGCGGCGCTGCCATTGATGAAGCGCAGGCCATCGACCAGCACGAGGGTCCGGCGGCTGCCGAGATAGCGCAGGTCGATTTCGGACGAGCCCGCGCCGACGCCGCCGCCATCGGGCGGGTTGCCGTTGTTGCCCGAACGATTGAAGCGCGAGTTGAGCCCGCCCGCTGCGCCGGGCAGCCGTTGCAGCACGTCGGCGATCGAGGACAGGCCGGTGCGGGCGATATCCGCTCCCTCGATCGAGGTGATCGGCGCGGCCTGCGCCAGCGGATTTTGCCGGATGCGCGAGCCGGTGACGACCACCGTATCGCCCTCGCCGGGGTCGGTGGCGGGATCGGCGCTGGTCTGTGCGTTGGCCGGTACGGCGGAGAGCATCGCGCTCCAGGCGACGCCGACGATCGCGCGTCGCCATACGTTTCGGTTCACTCTCTTCATGACGGCTTTCCCCTTCTTCGTTTGTTCCCTGTCCCTGCTGCGGGTATCCGGGCGCGCGCCTCTGTCCGGGCCGCTCTCCCCCGAATTCAGTGTGCGGCCGCGCCGGCCTCGAGGGCGCGCTCGACCAGCGCCAGCGGCATGATGCCGGGCTGCGCGAGCGTCGCGATGGTGGCGGCGGCGTCGAAGGGCTTGCCCGCGCGGGAGGCGCGTTCCGCCTGACGCGCGAGCAGATCGTCGAGCTGGATCTTGCCGACGATGTAGCTGGCGCCGTAGCCGGGCTGGCGAAGATAGAGGAGCTGCTCGAAGCCGACGAGCCGGCTCTCGGGATCGGACCAGCCGCGCGGCGTCCAGCGTGCGTGGAAGCGCCCGGCCTCTGCCAGCGTCATGCGATTGTCCTGCACGTAGAGCGAGGCGAGCCCGCGCGCGGCGCGATTGGCCAGCATGATCCACACCAATTCGCGCCCGCGCGGCAGATCGTCGTAGAGGCCGGCCTGCATCGCCAGTTCCTCCATCGCGGTGGCGACGCCTTCCGACCGGTCCTGCCAGATGTTGAACGGCAGCGGACCTTGACGGATCGGATCGGCGTGCGGCTCATGCGCCATCCGGGCCAGTTCGATCCAGTGATAGAAATGGCTGTAGAGCGGGAGCGGGTCCTGCGCGACGACATGGCCGAAGAAGTCGCGCTGCGACGGCGCGCGGTATCTGATCAGTTGGGCGGGGATCGCGGCGCGATACCATGGCCGGTCGGCGACCATGCCGCGGTCGATCAGGAATTGCGTGAAACGCTTGGCTTTTTGCAGCGACAGCCGGTCGAAGGCGGCGGCCTCGTCCGGCATCGCCAGCGGCGGCAAGGCGCGGTTGCGGACTTCCTCCAGCGCGAGCCCGGCCCAGGCGCGCGACAGCTCGCGCTTGAGCAGCACCTCCTGCGCGGCCCAATCGTATGGGGAGAGATAGACGTGGCGTGCCGCCCAGTCGTAGTCGGCGCGACCGACCCCCGATGGGCCGGTGCGGCGCGGCGTCTCGGCCTCGATCCAATCGGCGAAACGTTCCGATGCCACGCGTGCGGCGCGGATCGCCGGCAACAGGCGCTGTCCCTCGCCCGACAGATCAGCGCGGCGATGCCCGGCGAGCGAGCGCAGGTCGAGCGTGCCAGCCTCTAGCTGCGCGAGCAGCTCGGCCTGATCGTGGAACGCGCGTGCGCCATAAGCGAACAGATCGTGCGCCTGACTGGCGGCGAGATTGACGCGGGCGGCGTCGAGCAGCGCGGGGATCTTCGCCAGCTGTGCCGCAAGGATCGTCGCGTCGGCGGCGGACAGCGGGTAGCTGTATCGCCACAGGTCGATCACCGGGGCGTTCGGCCCTTCATGCGCGGGGACGTCGCTCTGTTCGGACCAGACCGTCGCATAAAAGCCCGGATCGCGCGCCCACGGTCGCAGCACGCGTAGCTGAAAGTCGAGCCCGTTCATCTCGGCCTCAAGCAGATCGGCGTCGATCGCCGCCGCCGGGGCGATGCGCGCGCGGTCGATCTTCGCCAGCGTCGAACGGGCCGTCGCGAGCGCCTGTGTTCGACGCGTCAACGCGGCGGGTGAATAGTCCGGTATGCCGTCGACCACTGCGGGTTCGGCGGCGGCATGCCACGCGGCTACCGTGGCAGCCAATTGTGGAGGCGTTTGCGCAAGAGCCGGCATGGCGCTCATAGCGGACAGCAGAAGCAGCGTTTGTCTCACGGCTGTAAAGCTTATGGTATACCATTGGCTTGTCAATCTATGTGATGAGCCATCGCCAACAACACCTCTGCCATGACTTGATACCAGTATCGACGCCACCAAGCGTTTGATGTCGCATACCTAACGATCCGCAGTGGCGTGAGTCGCTGGATAGCGATATCAGCATCGTTGAAGCACAATCTAGAAACAAGGCAGGCGGGGATGACGATGCGGGGTGTGAGCTATCTGGCGGTGGCGTTGATGACGGTCGCGGCAAGCGGGGCGGTCGCGCAGGTCGCGAAGCCCGATCGCTGGCCGGCCGGGAAGAGCACCGGGCTGGTCGATGCAGCGACAGAGGCGAAGGTCACCGCCCTGCTCGCGCGGCTGTCGCTCGAAGAGAAGATCGGACAGATGATCCAGGCCGATATCGGCGCGATCAAGCCGGAGGATCTGCGCACCTATCCGCTCGGCTCGATCCTCGCCGGGGGCAGCTCGCCGCCGCTCGGCAGCCCCGACCGCTCGCCCGCCGCGCCCTGGGTGGCGACCTCGCGCGCGTTCAATGCGGTGGCGATGGAGCAGCGCGCCGGGCACGTCGCGATCCCGCTGATGTTCGGGGTCGATGCGGTGCACGGCAACAACAATGTCGTCGGCGCGACGATCTTCCCGCACAATATCGCGCTCGGCGCGATGCGCGATCCGGCGCTGATCCGGCAGATCGGCGCGGCGACCGCCGCCGAAACCGCGGCGGCCGGCATCGACTGGGCGTTTGGGCCGACCGTGGCGGTGCCGCAGGACGATCGCTGGGGGCGCAGCTACGAGGGCTATTCGGAGGACCCGGCGGTGGTCGCCTCCTATGCCGGCGCGATGGTCGAGGGGTTGCAGGGCGTCGGCGGCGACCGCGGCATCCAGCACGGGCATGTCGCCGCGAGCGTCAAGCACTTCCTCGGCGACGGCGGCACCAGGGACGGGGTCGATCAGGGCGACACGCAAGTCGACGAAGCGACGCTGATCCGCGTCCACGCCGCCGGCTATCCGCCCGCGATCAAGGCCGGCGCGATGACGGTCATGTCGAGCTTTTCAAGCTGGAACGGGCAGAAGATGCACGGCAACCGCTCGCTGCTGACCGACGTGCTCAAGGGCCGCATGGGGTTCGAGGGGTTCGTGGTCGGCGACTGGAACGGCCATGGCCAGATCCCCGGCTGCACCAACACCGATTGCCCGGCGACGTTCAATGCCGGGCTCGACATGGCGATGGCGCCGGATAGCTGGAAAGGCCTCTTCGACACGACGCTCGCCGCCGCGCGCTCGGGCAAGATCCCGATGGCGCGGATCGACGATGCGGTGCGGCGTATCCTGCGCGTCAAGATGAAGCTGGGGTTGTTCGACGCCGCGCGTCCCTATGAGGCGCAGCCGCAGCAGGTCGGGTCGGCGGCGCACCGCGCGGTCGCGCGGGAAGCCGTGGCCAAGAGCTTGGTGCTGCTCAAGAACAATGGCGTGCTGCCGGTGAAGGCGAGCGCCAATATCCTCGTCGCCGGCGACGCTGCCGACGATATCGGTCGCCAGTCGGGTGGCTGGACCTTGTCGTGGCAGGGCGACGGCAACACCAATGCCGACTTCCCCGGCGCGACCTCGATCTACGCCGGGATTGCCGCGGCCGCCAAGGCGGGCGGCGGCAGCGCGACGTTGTCGCCCGATGGCCGGTTCACGACCAAGCCCGATGTCGCGATCGTCGTCTTCGGCGAACAGCCCTATGCCGAGATGCGCGGCGATGTCCGCACGCTGGAATTCGAGGCGGGTGACAAGCAGGCGATGGCGCTGCTGAAGAAATTGAAGGCGGCAGGCATTCCGACTGTTTCGGTGTTCCTGTCCGGGCGGCCGTTGTGGGTGAACCCGGAGCTGAACCAGTCGGATGCGTTCGTCGCTTCGTGGTTCCCCGGCTCGGAAGGCGAAGGCGTCGCCGACGTGCTGATCGGCGGCAAGCGCGATTTCGCCGGAACCCTGTCGTTCAGCTGGCCGAAGACGGCGGGGCAGTTCACGCTCAACCGCGGCGCGCCCGGGTACGACCCGCTGTTCCCGTTCGGCTACGGGCTGAGCTACGCCAGGCCCGGCAAGGTCGGCGCGCTCAGCGAGGTGGCGGGCGTGGATGCGAGCCTCGCGAACACCAGCCTGTTCTTCGCGCGCGGGCGAGTCCCCGCCCCGTTCCGGCTCGATCTCGACGCGGCGGTGACGCGCGAAGCGGTCGACAGCGCGACCGCGCAGGAAGGCGCGGTACGGCTGACATGGAAGGGTAAAGGCGCAGCGCGGATCGCCGGGCCGGAGCTGTCGCTGGTGCGCGAGACCAATGCGGATCTGAACCTGCAGGTGACCTATCGCGTCGATGCGCCCGCAGCCGGGGCTGTCGGCCTGGCGCTTGGCGGCGGCCGGGTCAACGTCGCACCGCTACTCGGAAAGCCAGGATGGCAGGTGCTGCGCGTGCCGCTGAAATGCTTCCGCGAGCGCGGCGCGACCGTCGAGAAGGTGGCGACGCCGATGACGCTCGACGCCGATGCGCCGTTCAGCGTGTCGATCTCGGATGTTCGGCTCGCCACCGATCCGGCCGGGGCGACCTGCCCGGCGGCGTGACGGTCGGACGGGCGGGCCACGTGCCCGCCCGCCCCCGTTTGACCTGGCGGGTCGCGCGGGTCATCACGGGCGCATGAACCAGTCCATTTCCCGCCGTGACACCCTGATCGGCCTGACCGCCGTTACCGCCGCCAGCGCCAGTGGCGCTGCGACGCCTACCGAGACCGCACAAGCTTATCTCGACCGCGTTGCATGGCAGTTGCTCGACCTCCAGCCGGAGCGAGCGACGACGCTGGGCGTCGACGAAGGCGCCCATGCCGGATTGCGCCGCCGGCTGGAGGATCGCTCGCCGGCCGGTGTGGCGGCACGGCGACGCTTTCTGACCGATGCGCTGGCCGATCTGACGAAGCTGCCGCGCAATGGCATCGATAGCGCGACCGCGACCAGCCTTGCGGTGATCGAGAGTGCGTTTCGCACCGCCCTCGACGGCATGGCGCTGCCTTATGGCGTGGCGACGATCGGTGACTGGCGCAACACGCCTTATGGTGTCGTCCAGAACGTCGGCGCGTGGCTCGATGTGCCGCAGATGCTCGACGGCGATCAGCCGGTCCGTACCGCCGCGGATGCCGAGGCGTATCTGGCGCGTCTTGCGGCGATGCCCGCCCAGCTCGACGGCGAGACGGTGCGCATTCGTGAGACACGCGCGATGGGTGTGGTGCCGCCCTCCTTTCTGCTCGACAAGACGATCACCGGGATGACGCGCACGTTGGCGGAGGCGGCGAGCGAGGACGGTCCGCTGATCGCGCCGCTGGTGCGCAAGGGCGCCGCGGTGCCGGGCGACTGGAGCAAGCGCGCCGCCGCGATCGTGCGCGGGGCGATCGTGCCCGCGCTCGACCGGCAGTTGAACGAGATACGGGCACAACGCGCGATCGCCACCACGGCGCCGGGGATGAACGCACGCCCGCATGGCGAGCAATGGTATGCCTGGGGGCTACGCGCCGGTACCACGACGCGGCGCAGCGCCGCCGATCTCCATGCGATGGGGCGCGCACGGCTGACCGATTTGCAGGCGCAGATGGATGTGATCCTGCGCAAGGAAGGGCTGACGCAGGGCAGCATCGCCGAGCGCACGATCGCCTATCAGCAACGACCGGGGATCGGCTTCCCGGACGGTGACGAGGGGCGACGCCAGATCATCGCGTATATGCAGGGACGTATCGATGCGATCCGGCCAAAACTGCCGCAGGCGTTCCGGCGGCTGGCGCGCGGCAACCTCGAGATCCGCCGGATGCCGCTCGCGCAGGAAGCGGGCGCGCCGGCCGCTTATGGCGGCCCCGGTACGATCGACGGACGCGAGCCGGGCAAGGTATGGATCAATCTCGGCGACCCCTCGATCCACAATCGCGTCACCATCCCTGACCTCGTCTATCACGAAGGGATCCCCGGCCATGTCTGGCAGGGCGAATATGCGCAGCGGCTGCCGCTGATCCGGTCGATCCTCGCGTTCAACGCCTATTCGGAAGGCTGGGCGCTCTATGCCGAGCAACTCGCGGACGAGCTGGGGATGTACGAAGGCGATCCCGCCGGGCGGCTGGGCTATTTGATGGGTCTGGCATGGCGTGCGGTGCGGCTGATCGTCGACACCGGCATCCATGCGATCGGCTGGTCGCGCGACAAGGCGCTGGCCGAGTTCATCGCCGCGACCGGATTGCCGCGCAGCAACGCCGAAAGCGAGGTCGACCGCTATTGCGCGTGGCCCGGCCAGGCGTGCGGCTATGAGGTCGGGCGCGCGGAAATCGTCGCGCAGCGAACGCGGGCGCAAAAGGCGCTGGGTGCGCGCTATGATCTCCGCGACTTCGATCAGGCGGTCGTCGACGGCGGCAACGTGCCGCTCAACGTGCTCGCCGACAACGTCGCACGCTACATGGGACGTCCCGCCTGACCAACGCGGCGCTGGTGCCACCGGGACGCCAGCGTCATTGACCAGCTCGCACTCGCCCGTTAACGCGACTTATTCGCACTAGCGGGGAAAGTGCCGGTACATGACGCGCGCGATTCTATTTCAACTTCACTGGTTTCTCGGGATCACCGCCGGGCTCGTTCTGGCAGTGATGGGGGTGACCGGCGGGTTGATGAGCTTCGAGCCGGAGATCGTCGCCGCGCTCAACCCGGGCATCGTCACGGTGTCGCGCACCGGAGGCACTCCCCTTCCTGCCCCGGCGCTGATTGCCCGTTTCGAGGCGCAGCGCCCCGGCGCCCGCATCACGCGGCTGGTGGTGGAGCGCGATCCGGGCCGCGCGGCAGCGCTCACCTTCACTGCGAAGGGCTCGAAGGAGCGCCACCGCATCTATCTCGACCCCGCGACCGGCGCGCTGCTCGGGGTGGCGCGTGGGGACGGGTTCTTCGGCGTGATCGAGGATCTGCATCGCTGGCTGGCGCTGCCCGGGCATGGCAACGGCTGGGGTCGGCAGATCACTGGCTTTGCGGCATTGTCGCTGATCTATTTTGCGCTCTCGGGCCTGTACCTGCGCTGGCCGCGACGACCGCTCGACTGGCGCAACTGGCTGGTTCTCGATCTGCGCATGACCGGACGGAATTTGTACCGGGCCCTGCATGCAGTGATCGGCGGGTGGGTGCTGGTGTTCTACCTCATCAGCGCGGCGACGGGTCTGTGGTGGTCGTATGGCTGGTACCGCAGCGGCGTCCAGCATCTGCTGGCGGTGGAGCGCCCGCACGAAGCGCGCGGACGGGCCGGCAAGGGGGCGCCCGTCGACTGGTCGCGCGCATGGGAGACGTTTGCGCGCGCCACCGACGGGCAGCGCTACGACAGCGTCACCGCCAGCAATCGCGACGGTGCTGCGGTGCAGTTTCGCGCCACCCTGCCCGGCGCGCGGCATGATCGCGTGTCCGATGACTTCACCATCGACAGCGCGGGTGGAAAGGTCGTCTCCGACGCGCGCTATGCGGATCGGGCGGTCGGCGAGGATATCGTCGCCAGCGTTCTCGAGATCCACCGGGGCGCCTATTTCGGCCTTCCCGGCCGGATCGTGATGATGCTGACGAGCCTGACGATGCCGTTGTTCACGATCACCGGCTTGTTGCTCTATTTCGGGCGACGGCGGCGCAAGCGCGCGCTGGCGCAGGTCGCGCCCGTCACGGCAACGGCGGGCGCGGCGGGTACGCTGGTCGCCTTCGCCAGCCAGACCGGCGCGGCCGAGCGGATCGCGCGGCTCACCGCCCGGGCGCTACCCGATGCCGCCGCGCTACCGATCGCGGCGCTGGATGCGCCGACGCTCGCGCGCGCCGAGCGGCTGTTCGTGGTCGCGAGCACCTATGGCGAAGGCGAGCCGCCCGATGCCGCGCGTGGCTTCCCGCGGACGATCGGCGGGAGCCCGCCCGACCTGACCCATCTGTCCTATGCGGTGCTGGCGCTGGGCGACCGCCAATATCGCGACTATTGCGCCTTCGGTCATCGGGTCGATCGCTGGCTGCACGGCGCGGGCGCGGCGCGGCTGTTCGACGTGATCGAGGCCGATGGCGAGGACGCGGACGCACAGCGGCAATGGCAGCAACAGCTCGCCGGGCTGGGCGCGCACACCGATCAGCCGGATTGGGCACCCGCGCCGATGAGCGATTGGCGGCTCGTCGAGCGTCGGCTGCTCAATCCCGGCAGTCACGGCGGCGCCGCGTGGCTTGTCGCATTGGTGCCGGTCGATGGCGCTGCGACATGGCAGGCCGGTGACATATTGGAGGTGCTGCCGCAGCAGGACGCGGCGCGGGTCGAGGCGTTCCTGCAAAGGCACGGGCTCACCGAGACACAGGCGCTACGCGCCACGCTGATGACCCGGCTTCTGCCGAAAGCCCTGGACGAACGGTTCGATCCGGATGCGCTCGACCCGCTTCCGCATCGCGACTATTCGATCGCATCGGTGCCGGGTGACGGTCGCGTGGAGTTGATCGTCCGCGCCTGCACGGCGGCGGACGGCTTTGCGGGACTGGGCTCCGGCTGGTTGACCGACGGCGCTGCGCTCGGCGGCGTGGTGCGCGCGCGCATCCGCAGCAATCCCGCCTTCCACGCGCCTGCCGACCCGGCGACTCCGCTGATCCTGATCGGCAACGGCACGGGGATCGCCGGCCTGCTAGCCCATCTGCGTCAACGCACCGCGAACGGAGGTGCGCCGTCGTGGTTGTTCTTCGGCGAGCGCCATCCGGCGCACGACGATTTTCTTGCCGATGTGCGCGCGGCGCTCACCGCGCAGGGCGCCCTGTCGCAAACCTTCGCGGCCTGGTCGCGCCATGGTGATGGGCCGCGCTACGTACAGGACGCGGTGACCGTCGAGGCGGAGCGCATCGCGGCGGCGGTGGCGGCTGGCGCTTCGATCTACGTCTGCGGCAGCATCGCGGGCATGGCGCCCGGGGTGCATGCCGCGCTCGCCGGCATTCTCGGCGAGGACGTGCTGGAGCGGATGCTGGAAGAAGGCCGCTACCGTCGCGACATCTATTAACGGCGTTTTCCGGATCAACAATCCGCCCGGCCTGGCATAGGAGGTGCGTATGATCGACGCCCCTCGCCTTCGCCCGTGCCATTGCCATCGTGGAGCGCGGCGATGACCGCCGCACGCTACGATGTCGTGATCGTCGGCGGAGGTCATGCCGGGGCGCAGGCCGCGATCGCCTTGCGGCAGGAGAAGTTCACCGGCACGATCGCGATCGTCGCGGCGGAGCCGGAGCTTCCGTACGAGCGCCCGCCGCTATCGAAAGAGTATCTGGCCGGCGACAAACCGTTCGAACGGCTGCTGATCCGGCCAGCATCCTTTTGGGCCGAGCGGGAGATCGAGATCCTGCGCGCGGAGACGGTGATCGCGGTCGATGCCGGCCGGCGGGTGCTGCGTACCGAGAGCGGCCGAACGATCAACTATGGCGAGCTGATCTGGGCGACTGGCGGCGCGCCGCGGCGGCTGACGTGCGACGGCCATGCGCTGCGCGGGGTTCATGCGGTCCGCACGCGTGCCGATGTCGACCGGCTGCTCGCCGAATTGCCCGAGGCGCGCCATGTCGTGGTGATCGGCGGCGGCTACATCGGGCTGGAGGCGGCCGCGGCGTTGACCAAGCTCGGCAAGCCGGTGACGGTCGTCGAGACACGCGATCGCGTGCTGGCGCGCGTCGCGGGCGAGCCGCTGTCGCGCTTCTACGAGGCGGAGCATCGCGCGCGAGGCGTACGGGTACTGCTGAACGCGCGCGTGGTCTGCGTCGAGGGCACGGACAAGGTCGAAGGCGTGCGGCTTGCCGACGGCGAAGTGCTGCCCGCCGAGATCGTCATCGTCGGGATCGGGATCGTGCCCGCAATCGCGCCGCTGGTCGCCGCTGGTGCGTCGGCCGGCGACGGCGTGCTCGTGGATGCACAATGCCGCACGACCCTGCCGCATGTTTTCGCGATCGGCGACATCGCCGCCCATGCCAACGGCTTCGCCGATGGCGCAGTGATCCGACTGGAATCGGTGCAGAATGCCAATGATCAGGCGGTGGTCGCCGCGCGGACGATCGTCGGCCGGGAGGCACGCTATGAAGCGGTCCCCTGGTTCTGGTCGAACCAATATGACCTCAAGCTCCAGACCATCGGCCTGTCCATCGGGTATGATGTCGCCGTGCTGCGCGGTGATCCTGCCGCGCGATCGTTCTCGGTGATCTACTTGCGCGGCGGACGGGTGATCGCGGTGGATGCGGTCAATGTGGTGAAGGACTATGTGCAGGGACGCGCGCTGGTCGTCGCCGGCGCGCAGGTCGACCCCGCGCTGCTCGCCGACATCGACAAGCCGTTGAAGGAGCTTGTCTGACCGCCGCTGATGGCGATCAATGACAGCGGAGCGCGGCATCGCCATGCCTCCGGTGCACGGCCTTACGAGAAGGAAGCGCGCCATGGCTGATGCCCAGACACCCTCGCCCGGCGCCACCGCGCTGCTCATCATCGACATGATCAACGATCTGGCGTTCGATGGCGGCGAGCAGCTTGCGCCCGCCGCGATCGCGGCGGCGGAGCGGATCCGCGCGTTGCGCGATGCCGCCGAAGCGGCGGATGTGCCGGTGATCTACGTCAACGACAATTTCGGCCATTGGCTGTCGGAGCGCGGTGCGATCGTCGACCATTGCCGTGCGGAAGCGAGCCGCGGCAAGCCGCTGATCGATCTGCTTCGCCCGCGCGACGACGATTATTTCGTCGTAAAGCCCCAGTTCTCGGGGTTCTACGCCACCAACCTCCCGGTGCTGCTGCCCCAACTGGGCGTCAGTCGGTTGATCCTGACCGGGATCGCCGCCGACATTTGCGTGCTGTTCACCGCCGCCGATGCGCATATGCGCGATTATGACTTGTGGGTGCCCGAGGACACCGTGGCGAGCGAACAGCAGGAGCATGAGCGATGGGCGCTGGAGCTGATGCGGCACAGCATGTGCGCCGAAACCGCCGCGAGCGACACGCTGTCGCTAGCGGCGTGGCTGGACCGCGCCTGAGTTCCCTTGCGCCCAGCGGGTCGGCGTGTCGGAGAGCACGAGCCGCAGCGTGCCGCCGCGAGTGATGTCGCGCTGACGGATGCACGGCGTATCGAGACGGCGGCCATCGAGCGTCGCCGAGGCGATGTAGATCCGGCCCGGCTGCCAATTGTCGGCGACGATCGTGAAGCGCTTGCCGCCGGTGCCGGTGATCGTGCCGCGTGGCTGGTGGGGTGCGTGAAGGTAGTAGAGGTCGGTCGTCAGCTTTGGAAACAAGCCCAGGCGATTGAAAACATAGTGCGAACTCATCGCGCCATTGTCCTCGTCACCCGGATAGGCGTCGGCGGTGAAGCGGCGGAAAATGCGGTCCGCCCAATAGCTCGACAGGTCGGGTCGGCCGACCTCGCTGAACAGCCACGGAGTCGCGAAGCTCGGTTCGTTGGTGATGTCGATCAGCCCGGCGTCGAGCGCGTGGCGCAGGCGTTCGGTGAACAGCGCGCGGCCGCCCATCGCATCGATCATGCCCGGCACGTCGTGGAGCATCGCATAGGAATAGACCCACGCCGTGCCTTCGTAGAAGCCGACGTTCTCGTACTTTTTTCCGTCCCAGCCGATCTTGGGATCGAGCGGCTGGAAACGGCCATCGGCGTAGCGCGGGATGATGAAACCGCGATAGCCGTCGCTGGTCGCCTCCGGATCCCAGACATTTCGCCAGCCTAGCGATCGCGTGCGGAGCATCGCGGCCTGCGTGGTCTCACCCGCGGCATCGGCGAGGCGCGCGGCGTAGAAGTCGTTGAGCGCAAAGGCGGGCGTCGACGAGCCGGAGCGGGCGCGCTGGTTGTCGGGTTCGGGACTGCGGTCGCCGACCGCGAACCAGCCGTGTTCGCGATAGCGGGAGCTTCGTTCTTTCAACGCGTTATGCAGTGCGACCGGGGCGACGCTGCGCCAGTCGATGCCGGGAACGCCGCGGATCAGCGCCTCGCCGAGCACATTGTCGACCTCGTCCCCGCCCTGCCCGACGTGGTAATTCCGCCCTGCAATGAAGGCGGTATGCGCCGCGCCGAAGCGACGGTAGGTGCGCACGATCGAGGCGACGTTGTCGCGATACACGTCGGGGCGGAGCAGCGACATCAGCGGAAAGCCGGTGCGATATGTATCCCAGAGCGTGTAATAATCGTCCCAATACTGGGTCTTACGCTCGGCGAGCGGTTGATCGCGGGTGCGGTCGCGTGGTTGCACCGCGCTATGGTATAAGGCGGTGTAAAAGCGACGTTTTTCAGCATCTTCGACGCCGTCGATCGTGGCGCGGGCGAGTTCGCGGTTCCAGGCCGCCTGCGTGCCGCGGCGGACCGCCTCGAAGTTCCAGCCGGGGATGTCTTCGTCGAGCAATTCGGCGGCGCGGGACGCGCTGCTGAACGAAATTGCCACCTTCAACTGCACTGGCGTGGCGGCTTTGGTGTCGAACTGCCACCAGCCCGCGAGTTGGGTGTCGCCCGGTGCACTCGCCTGCGTCGCGCCCTCGCGATCCGCCTCACCGACGTGGACGCCCCAGCGGGTCGGCGTGCGATCGAGCTGCGCAACGAACCAGATGTCGACCTCGGCCGGGTTCCAGTAATTGCGGGTCCGCACCCGCCCGGTGATCCGGCCGCGCGCGGGATCGATCGTCACGTCGGAGCCGGCGCTCGCCAGTTCGCCGCGGATCTTGCGCGTGAGGTCGAAGACCATCGTCGCCGGCCGACCGGCGGGATAGGTGAAGCGATAAATCGCGGCATAGGGCGCCGGCGTCACCTCGGCGCGGATGCCGTAGCGGGTCAGCGTGACGGCATAGGCGTCGGCGGCGACGCGCTCGTCCGCTTTGGGCGAGAGGTGGCGCGCCTCGTCGAACACCGGTGCGCCGGTCTGCGGCGAGATCAGGAAGGTGCCGTAGGTGGTGCGCCCACCCGACCCCTGCGTATGCAGTTGCGCGAAGCCGCTGAGCGGTGCGTCGCGATCGTAGCCGGCGTTGCTGCCGACCAATGTCTGCGGGCTGGGGTGGATCGATCCCGCCGGACGCGTCGGGCCGGGGACGGTATCGCCCTGATCGTCATTGCCGTTGCCGACGCGCGGGTCGACGTAGCGGAACAGGCCCGGACCGTCGCCCGAAACGGCCATCGACGAGGTCGCCGCGAGCAGGAGGCCGAGGACGACGCCGGTGCTGATCTTCATGCGCGTTCCTTATCTTGAAAAACTGTCCGGCCGTCGGCCCGTCATGCCGGATGTGTTCCGGCATCCACCTGTCGACGAATGCATCAGGTGCCGAGCTTGCGGAACAGTGGACCCCGGAACAAGTCCGGGGTGACGAACCGTTTGTTGATCCACTTCCCCGCATGACCGTCGTCCCCAAAAAAAGCGGCGCTTCCATGAACGGGAAGCGCCGCAGTCGCCCTCAGGGAAGGGACTCAGAAGGTGGCGCGGGCGGTGACGGTGAAGGTGCTACCGTCATAGTCGGCGCGACGGATCAGGCGCGGATCGTTCTCATATTCGATGCGGATCGCGTTGGTCAGGTTGTAGGCGTCGAACGACAGCGAGACGGTGTCGCTGAGGTTCGCCGACGCCGACAGGTCGAGCTGCCCGCGCGCCTTCACCTGCCGCGCCGCGCCGGTGAAGGTGCCGGCCGAGGCGAGATCGTATTTGCTGCGGATGTTGTAGACGAGGCGGATGCCGCCGGCATCGGTTTCGTAATAGCCGATGACATTGGCATTGTGCTTCGACACGCCGGGCAGCGTCGCGGCCGCGCCGGTCGCGGTCTTGCCGCTGATCCCGGTGAAGGCATAATTGAAGCCGCCACCGAGATGGCGAAGCGCGCCGGGCAGGAAGTCGAGCGACTGCTGGAGGTTGAACTCCACCCCGCGCACGGTGACCGGATTGTCCTGATTGACGAAGCCGGCGGCGGTGACGAGGAACGGCGTCGGTACCGCCCCCCCGGTGTAGATCTGGTCGCTTTCGCAGCGATCGCCGTTCACCCGCAGGTTGCCAAGGCCAAGCGCCGCGCCATCGGCGGGGCACAGCCGGGTCGGATCGGTGATCTGCGCGATCAGGCCGGTGATACGCTTCTGGAAGGCCGCGACCGAGATGATGCCGTTCGGGCGATTGTACCATTCGAGCGAGGCGTCGAACGAGGTCGATTCATACGGCTTCAGATCGGGGTTGCCGAGCGTCAGCGAATAGACGCCGTTGATCGGATTGCCGACGATCGTCGAGGGCGTGAACTGACGCGGCTGCGGCCGGACATAGGTGCGGTAGGCGGCACCGCGCAGCAGCAACTTGTCGGTCAGATCGGCAACGAGAATGAAAGACGGCAGCAGCTTGCCATAGCGTTGCGTATAGGTGTTCGTGCGGAAGTCGGCGGGCGAGCCGATCGTGCCGGTCAGCGACAGCCGGTCGAGCGCGTCGATGGTGTTACGCGCATATTCGTAGCGCAGCCCGCCGTTGCCACGAATGCGGATGCCGGCCACGTCGATCGCATATTTCACCTGCGCATAGCCCGAGGCGATATCGGTCTGGTTGGTGAAATTGTAGAGCGCGTAATTGTTGTCGTTGTAGCGGATGTTGAACCCCGCCGGCGACAGCGCACCACCCGGATAGAGCGTGACCGGCAGCAGCTTCGACAGCGCATAGTCGAAGCGCGTCGCCTGCCAATTGGTGCTGTAGGTGCCGAGCTTGCCGCCGAAGAAGTCATCCGCGACCGGCGCGGTGTTCACGAACGAGCCGTCGATGTTCTGCGTCTGGAGCCCGAAGCCCGAGGTGCGATAGCCCTGCGAGATGAACTTGTTGTGCTCGAAGCGGAAGCCGGTCTGGATGCCGCTGATGACGCTGTCCTGGAAGGTGCGTTCGACGTCCCATTGATAGGCGAGCAACTGGTTCTCGGCGTAGCTTTGCGTGCCGGTGAGCTGAAAGCGATTGGTGCGCGCCGAGGCGGTCGAAGAGTTGTAATATTGGGTCGGGTCGGAGACACCGCCCCAGATCCATGTCGGCACCGCACTGGTGATGAGCGGCTGCGGCGCGAGCGCATAATACATGTCGCCGACATCGCCCGCGCCGGTGCGCAAGGTCCCGCTCGCGCCGTTGCCGGTCGCGGTCTGGAGCCGGTCGAAGTCGATCGAGGTTTCTTCCGACCGGTTGTTCGCACGCGAGGCGGTCAGGATGGTCGAGAGCCGCCAGGAATCGTCGCTCCACTCGGCCTTGCCGTTGATCCCCCAGCTGCTCTGGCGGATGCCGAGCCGGCGTGTCGATGAGCGCGCGTCGGGGTTGGTGAAGTCGTAATCGGTGACGACGTAGCGGCCGTCGTCGAGCTTCACCGGCGCCGAGGTCGGGGTCAGGAAGCTGGCGTCGTTCTGGCTTATGATCGAGATATATTGCATCGTCTTCGGCAGACGACGGTCGGTGTAGAAACCGGTCAGGCTGACGCGCGTGCGATCGTCGGGCTTCCATTCGGCACCCGCCGCGCCGGTATAGAGGTCGCCGGGGTTGAGCCGCGAATATTGGCGGAGCTGCGAATTGTAGAGCACGCCGCTCGTCGAGGTCGTGCCGGTGCACGACGGGCACGCCGTCGACTTCGCGTAATAGCTGCCGAGCGTGCTGGCATTGGCCTGCGCCTGTGCCGCGGAGAAGCTGGAGTAGCTGTTGAACTGGACGGTGTCGCGGCGGAAATTCTCTTTCTTGTACGCGAGCACCGCGAACACGCCGAAGCTGTCGGAGAAGAGGTGATTGTAGCCGACGGTGGCGGCCGGCGCGAACTTGTCACCGAGCTGGTTGTATTCCAGCGCCGCCTTGGTGAAGCCGCCTTCCTTGCGGCTGAGCGCGGGTGCGATCTGCAGGTCGACGTTGCCTGACAACCCGCCGGATTGCGCGTTGGCGAGCGGCGACTTGTCGATGACGATCGCGCTGAAGATATCGGCATTGAACGCGCCGAGCGGCGCGGCCTCGGTCAGGATCGGTTCGGCGAAGGCGACCCCGTTGAGCGTCAGCCTAGCATATTCGCCGGGCAGGCCGCGCAGGTTGATCGTGGCGTTGCGACCCTCCGCCTCGCGGTTGATCTGGACGCCGGGGACGCGCTGCAATGCCTCGCCGACATTGAGGTCGGGAAAGCGGCCGAGGCCATCCGACGAGATACCGTCGGTGATCGCGATATCGTTGCGCTTCGACCGGATCGCGTCGGCGTAGCTCTGGCGGAACCCGGTGACGACGATGTCGCCCTCGGGCTGTGGGATCGCCTCCGGCTGCGACTGCGGATCGGCGGCGGTGCTCTGGTCCGGGTTGGCGGGGGTGGCGACGGTGGGCGTCGGCGGATTGGCCGCCGGCTCAGCCTGTTGTGCGAGCGCGGGCGTGCCGGCCAGCATCGTGGCGGCGAGTAGCATGGCATCGAACGACCGATGCCGGCGTGCGGCGAACCTCATCAAACTTCCCCTCCCCTACGGTGCCTTTGCACCGGCTCACCGCACAGGATCGCTCGCTCTCGCGATGGCTCATTGGCCTGTCCTGTTGGTAAGGCCAATTAAGCGTGTTTTGTTCAATCTGTCAATTTGCTTTATTAAACGACATCAGGGTTGTTCCGGTCATACTGCCGCAGGCTAAGATACTGCGTTGAAATGCTTTTTTGGCATCGTCTTCGATCTGGCCGGCGCTGCGCTGCGATAGGGTTTCGCGATCAATTGCGACGCGAGCGGGCGCGTGGGCGCAGCGAGTCGAGCGCGTCGGCGTTGTTGCGCGCCCAGTCGTAGAGCAACTCGATCGGTTCGACGAAGCGCCGGCCGAGCGGCGTCAGCCGGTATTCGACCATCGGCGGCATGACGCTATGCACATGCCGGCTGAGCAGTCCGCTCCCCTCCATGTCGCGGACGGTCTGGGTCAGCATCTTCCTTGAGATGCCGGGCAGACTGCGCTGAAGCACGCCGGTGCGCGCCGCGCCGCCGTGGCGGGCGTGGAGCGTGTGGAGCACCATGCTGGTCCATTTGGTGGCGAACAGCTCCAGCACGCGGCGCGGCGCGCAATCCTCGCGCCATTCGTGATCGCGTGAGCCGGGCTGCATGTGGTTACCTTCGGGTGCCTGGGGACGTGGATGGTGCCGTCTAGAAGCGCTGCCGTGCGCTGCCTAGCTATCGGACCACAAAGGAGTATTTATGGCGAAGACGGCATTGGTGGTGGGCGCGAGCGGGATCGTCGGCGCGGCGACGGCGGCGCTGCTGGTCGAGCGCGGTTGGACCGTGCACGGGCTCGCGCGGCGTCCGGTCGCGCAGCATGGCGTGATTCCGGTCGCGGCAGACCTGCAGGATGCGGCGGCGACGGTTGCGGCGCTGCGCGACGTGAACCCGGATGCGGTGTACATCACGACATGGGCGCGGCAGGACAGCGAGGCGGAGAATATCCGCGTCAATGGCGCGATGGTGCGCAACCTGCTTGATGCTCTGCCGCGCGCTTCCGGCCCGCGGCACGTCGCCTTGGTCACCGGGCTGAAGCATTATCTCGGGCCGTTCGAGGCCTATGGAAAGGGCGTGCTGGCGCAGACGCCGTTCCGCGAGGAACAGGGCCGGCTCGACGTCGAGAACTTCTATTATGCGCAGGAAGACGAGGTGTTCGCCGCCGCCGCGCGCGACGGGTTCACGTGGAGCGTGCATCGCCCGCATACAGTGATCGGGCTGGCGGTCGGCAATGCCATGAACATGGGGACGACGCTGGCGGTCTATGCGACGCTATGTCGCGAGACGGGGCGTGCCTTCACCTTTCCGGGCTCGGCGGCGCAATGGTCGGGGCTGACCGACATGACCGACGCCGGGCAGCTTGCCACGCACCTCCTGTGGGCGACCGAGACGCCGGGGGCGCACGATCAGGCCTTCAATGTCGTCAATGGCGACGTCTTCCGCTGGCAATGGATGTGGGGACGGATCGCCGAATGGTTCGGGGTCGAGGCGGCGGCGTTCGATGGCGTTGTGCAACCGCTCGAGCAGCAGATGGCGGACGATGCCGCGCTCTGGCGTGAGATCGCGGTGCGCGAGCGATTGGCCGAGCCCGATCTCGATCGCCTCGCCTCGCCGTGGCACACCGACACCGATCTCGGCCGTCCGATCGAGGTGGTGACCGACATGGGCAAGAGCCGGCGGCTCGGTTTCACCGGCTACCGGCCGACCGACGATGCGTTCTACGCGTTGTTCGAACGGCTGCGCGACGCGCGGCTGATCCCGTGACCTGACGATGCGCCGCCCGCCCCGGCAGGGACGGGCGGCGACGCAGGTCAGAGCCTGAGCGAGACGCCCGCGACGATCTGCCGGCCGAGCAGATCATAGCCCATGATCGTATTGCCGCGCAGCAGCCCGATCTTCGAGCGGCTGTCCGGAACGATCGGCGGGTCGCGGTCGAACAGATTGTTCGCGGCGATGCGGAACGTCATGCGCTTGCTGATGTCGAAGCCGACCGCGAGATCGATCCAGTCATAGGTGGCGATGCCCGGATACTGGTCGCGACGCTGGCTTTCGTCCTGCTGCGGGATGCCGGTGCTGGCCGGCGCGTAGAAGGTCGTCGGCATCCCGCTGCGGTGACGCCAGTTGACCGAGACGTTGGCGACGCGTTCCGGCGCGAACCACGTCACGCGCATCTGGTGCGACCAGCGCGGCATACTCTCGCCGCAGCCGCTGCTGAAATAGCCGGTGCAGTTGCGGCGGACCGCGGCCGGCGACGCCTGCCCGCCGTTGCGCGTCATCAGCGTGCCGTTGAAGCTGACATCGAGCAGACCGACGCCGCCGAGGCCGACATTGTACTGGCCCTGGAAGTCCCACCCGTAGGACTGTTCCTTATAGCCGTTCGACGAGCCGCGCGCGACCCAGCCGGTCGCCGGGCTGGTCGCCGGCGAGCTGGACAGCGTGCCGGTGCCCGGATTGCGGATGATGCCGCGACAGAAATAGTCGAGCCCGGTCGTCAGGCATTCGTTGATGATGTCCTGCGGCTGGAGGAAGGTCAGCTGATCCTCGAGATCGATCAGCCAGCGATCGACCGACACCGTCAGGCCGGGGATGAAGCGCGGGCGAAGGACCACGCCGAACGTCTTGGTATAGGCGGTTTCCGGCTTCAGGTTGAACCCGCCTTCGCGCACCGTGCAGCGATCGTCGGGGCAGATCAACGTCGTGCTGCCGTAGAGGTTGGCGGGCAGCCCGGTGTTGGCGCATTGTGCCGCGCTATACAGCGGGGCGAGACGCGGACCGTTGGGGTTGCTGCTGTCGACGCGCGGCGCGCACGGATCGGCGTAGAAGCCCTGGTTCCAGAAGATGTTCGACGCACCCGCCGCGGCACCGACGCCCGGCGCGGCCTGCGCCTTGTTATAGGAGGCGCGGAACGTGATGTCCTCGATCGGCGACCACAGCCCCTCGATCTTCCACGTGGTGAAGCGGTTTTCGAGGCGGTTGTACTTCGACACACGGTAACCGCCGTTGAATTGCAGCAGCCGCGTCCATGACTGGTTCTCGACCAGCGGCGCCTGGATCTCGGCATTGGCCTCGAAGATGTTCTGCGTGACGCGCTGGTTCTGACCGCCGTTGTTGTCGATGAAGATCTGGTTGACGACCGTCCGCTCCATCTCCTCGCGATATTCCGCGCCGAGCGCGACCGCGACGCCCTGTTCGGCGAACGGCGAGGTGATGCCGTACTTGCCGAGATCGCCGCTGGTGGTGGCGAGGATCTGCAGCAACCGCGGAATGCGCGTGCTGATCCCGCCCGACGCCGCGCCGTACAGATAGTTGTTGAGCGCCTGATCCTTGTTGAACGGTGCGAAGGCGTTGAACGGGACGCAGTTCGGATCGCTGCCGTTCACGACCGAGCGACAGGTCGGTACGCCGCCCACGTTCACGACGTCGAGCGAGCGGTTGACGTTGGCGAATTGCGCGAACGGCTGGTCGATCGTGTCGAGCCGCGCACGCGAGATCATCGCGGCGACGTCATAGGTCCATACGTCGTTGAGCCCCTTGCCGCGCAGACCCGCGACGATGCGGTAACCCTCGTTGGTGAACTTCGACCGGACCAGCGGCAGGCCATCGAAACGATAGCGGACGTCGATCGGCGCATATTGCCCCGCCACCCCGGCGTTGGCGCCGCACAGGTCGCTTGCCTGCGAGGCCGACAGGAACGGATTGTCGCAATTCACCTGATAAGGATCGGTGCCATAGGCGCCAAAGTTGAAGGTGCGGTTCAGAACCGTGTTGTATGACTTGTCGCGATAGAACAGCGCATTGGCATAAAGTTCGATGTCACTGGTGATCTCGGCGGTCAGGAAGCCGCCGACATTGACGCGCTCGAACGGGCGCTGGAACGCGTGATCGTCATACGGGTTCGCCGACGCGCCCGACGGTCCGCTGTTGATCGGAATGAACGTGCCGTCGCCGTTCGGATTGTTGACGAGCTGCTGCCCGGCGCGCGGGCCCGACTGCGGGATGATCGTGCCGGCGGGGGTGAAGCTGGCGCGGTTGCAGCCGAGCGGCGCGTTGTTCGCCGATTGCGTCACCTCGCACACCGCGGTCGAACGATCGCCGAGCTTCACGAGACTGGACTGGCGATAGTTGATGAAGCTGCTGAAATTTACGCGGCCGTCGAACAGGTTGGTGCCCGCCGCAAGGCTGATGTCGCTGCGCCCGCCGTCGTTGGTCAGGCCGTTCGGCGAGGCGAAGCCGGCGCGCGACGCCGCCTCGGTAACGGCGTTGGCGGAATTGTCGTGGTTGAAGAAGCTGTAGTTGGCGTCGATGCGGATGCCCGAGAAGTTCTTCTTCAGGATGAAGTTGACGACACCCGAAACCGCGTCCGAACCATAGACCGACGACGCGCCGCCGGTCAGCACGTCGATGCGCTCGACCAAAGCATTGGGAATGATCCCGACGTCGACGGTGTTCGGCAGGCCGATCCGCAGCCCGTCGATGAGCATCAGCGTACGCTCATAACCGAGGCTGCGCAGCTTGATGCGCTGGCGACCCTCGGAATCGCTGAAGTTCTGCTCCGAATTGACCTGCACCTGCGGCAAGCGGTTGACGACTTCCTCGATCGTCGTTGCGCCCTGTGCGGCGATGTCGAACGCGGTGGTGGTCACGATCGGCGCGGCCGAGCGATTGTTCGGGCGGACGATGCGCGTCCCGGTGACGACCACATCCTGCGGACTGGTGGCACCGTCGGCGCGACCCACGTCGGCGGCCAGCTTGGCCGAGGCGACCGGATCGCCGATCGACGTCGCCGGCGTCGTGTCGGTCTGTGCGGCCGCCACCGACGGCATTGCCACGAGCGCGGCCGCGCAACATCCGCCGGCCAGCATCGTCCTCATCGTCATCATCTTCATTCCCCTAACGCTCCCTGAAGCGTCCGGAGTGATCGGCCCTCGCCCGCCTTTTCAGCGGATCGTGAACGGCTGACCCTCCGACCTCAGCCGGGCGGGTTTGTCACTGCCAAGATGATTTAACAATGAAAAAGGACTCTATTTCAGCGAGTTGGTTCGCAATTGGTCTGATGATAGCGTGACCATCCTCGGTCGACCATGCTGGTGCGGAATTCAGGCAGCCAGACGAACGGCGCTGTCGGCCGCCGAACGTCGCGCTCCGGGCTCCTCGATCGCAAAGCGCGACACCTGTCGGGACAGCTCGTCGGCTTCGCTCGCCAGACTACGCGCCGCCGCGGTCGCCTGCTCGACCATGGCGGCATTCTGCTGCGTGACGCCGTCCATTTCGGAGACGGCGGTGTTGACCTGCTGGAGCCCGACCGCCTGCTGCTCGGCGGCGGCGCTGATCGCCGACATCAAGGCGCTGATATCGCTGATCCGCGCGTTGATCGTCTGCAAGGCCGTGCCCGCCTCGGCCACCAACCCGACGCCCAGATCGACCTGTTCGGACGAGCTGGTGATCTTCGCTTTCACGTCCTTTGCCGCATCGGCGGAACGTTGCGCCAGCGCGCGCACTTCCTGCGCGACCACCGCGAAGCCCTTGCCCGCGTCCCCGGCCCGCGCCGCCTCGACCCCAGCGTTGAGCGCCAGCAAGTTGGTCTGGAAGGCGATTGCGTCGATGACGCTGATGATGTCGCTGATCTCGCTCGACGAGCGCTCGATGCCGCCCATCGCGTCGACTGCGCGTCGCACGACGTCACCGGAGACGGCCGCCTCGTGCCGCGCGGCCGCCACGATCTTGTCCGCCTGCGCGGCGTCCTTGGCCGTCTGTTGCACGGTGCTGGTGATTTCCTCCATCGCCGCGGCCGTCTCCTCGAGGCTGGCCGCCTGCTGCTCGGTGCGCTGCGACAGATCGTCGGAGGCGGAGCGGATGTCCGCCGCGCCGCTCTTGATATCGCTGGAGGCGCGCATCACCGCCGACATCACCTGCGCCATCGCCTCGATCGCGCGATTGAAGTCGGTTTCGAGCCGCGCGAACGCAGGCGGGAAGCCGGAAAGCCGCGCGCCGAGATCGGCGTTCGCCAGCCGCTGCAGCCCCGACGCCATGTCGTCCATGACCAGCTGGCGCTCGTGGTCGGCGCGCTGCTTCTCGACCGCGGCATCGCGGAACACAAGCACCGCCTTGGCGATGCTGCCGATCTCGTCGCCGCGATCGGTGCTCGGCACGGCGATGTCGGTGCGGCCCGACGCCATCTCCACCATGATCGCCGCCATGTCGACGACCGGCGTGGCCATCGAACGCGACAGCAGCCAGCCGAGCGCCCCCGCGAGCGTGATCGCGAACAATCCGCCCAGCGCCAGCGCCAGTTCGACCATCCGTTCGGCGTGCCGCTGTTCGATATCCTGACGGGCGATCCATTCGGCCTGCGCTGCCTGAATTTCCTTGTGCACCTTGCGGATGCCGCCCAGCTGCTTGGCGCCGGCCAGTTCGCGCGCGGTTTCGCGGGTCGCCGGATTTTCGAAGGCGGCGAGCGTCGGCGCGACCTTCTGGGCCTGCCACTTCGCCACCTCGCCGAGGAAGGCGTCGACGCGACGGACCTGATCCGGGCGGGGTGCGACCTGCTTCAGCCGGGCAGCGGAGGCGTCGATCGCGGCGCGATTTTCTTCGTGGGTGTCGAGGAACGCCTGCTTGCCGAGCAACACGTAGCCACGGATCGCGCTCTGGCCCTCGACGACGCCGGTGAGCATGTCGTCGGCATGATCCGAACCGAGCTTCGCCTGATCGCGCTGCATCGCGACTTCATGCAGCCGCGTGACGTTCACGAACACGACCACGCTGACCGCGGTAAAGGTGGCGATAAGCGAGGCGAAGGCGAGCGCAAGCTTTCGAGGAATGGAAAGATTACGAAAAGTCATGATATCCCCTCGGCTTATGCGGAGGATGATAGCGGCCGCCGGGTTAACGGGGCGCTAAACGCGTGATGACCGGGCGCTCCCGTCCACAGGGCGATCGTGACCACCGGGCGGGATGCTCGATTCAGAGCGCGATTCGCCGGGGTACAAGAAGCAACGATCTCCCGATACTGACCCGACCGACGCGGCTTTCCCGCCCGGCGCAACCCGGCTATCGCCGCGGTGGCGCAGGGGGGGGGCTATGGGTTCGATCAAGAGCACGTTGTCGGACCGGCAGGCGGTCTGGGCGTTCGTGCTCGGCTGCGTGGCGGTGACGATCGGCGTCGTCGCGCACCTGCCGATGTTCGCGATGGCGCGGGCGATGCACTATCGGCTCGCCGGGATGCCCATGGACGGCATGATGATCGGCGGAATGGCGCTGATCGTGCTAGGCACGCTGGTCGCGGCATACGGGCTGCTTCCGCGCGATCTTGCCGCGCAGCGCGCCGCCGCCGCCGACATCGTCGTGGCCGCGCCCGAAGATGCGCCGCTGGGGCCGGCGCATTGGGGGTTGATGGCGGTGCTGGTCATCGCGCTGGTCATCGATGTCATGAAGCCCGCCTCACTGGGCTTCACGGTACCGGGAATGGTCGCCGAATATGGCGTCGCGAAGAAGACGGTGTCGCTGGTGCCGTTCTTCGCGCTGGCGGGGACCGTCACCGGATCGGTGCTGTGGGGCTGGATCGCCGACGTCTATGGGCGCAAGGCGTCGATCCTGCTCTCGGCGGTGATGTTCGTCGGCACCTCGATCTGCGGGGCGATGCCCAGCCTCGCGTGGAACATCGCGATGTGCTTCATGATGGGCGCGGCGGCGGGCGGGATGCTGCCGGTCACCTATGCGCTGCTCGCCGAGATGATGCCGAACCGGCATCGCGGCTGGAGCCTGGTGCTGGTCGGCGGGATGGGCGCGGTCGGCGGCTATTTCGCGGCGAGCGGCATGTCGGCAGTGCTGCAGCCCCTGTTCGGCTGGCGGATCCTGTGGCTCGCGAACCTGCCGACCGGGCTGACGCTGGTGCTGCTCGGCGCGCTGATCCCGGAATCGGCGAAATTCCTGCTGGCGCGCGGCCGGGTTTCGGAGGCCGAGGTCGTGATGCGCCGCTTCGGCGCGACCGCTCGCACCACCTCGCCCGCGGCCACGGCGGCAGCGCTGTCCTCGCAACCGCTTCAGGGCATCCATCTGTACGGCAAGCTTTCGGCACTCAGCATCTGCGCCCTCTCGTGGGGGCTGATCAACTTCGGGTTGCTGCTCTGGCTGCCGGCCGATCTCGTCGCGAAGGGCTATTCCGTCGGCGTGTCGAGCCGCCTGCTCGCCGAGAGCGCGCTGATCGCCTTTCCGACCGTGTTCGTCGCCGCGCTGCTCTACAGCCGGTGGAGTACCAAATGGGCGCTGGCGACGATGATTGCGGTCACGCTGGCGGGGCTGTTGCTGGTCTTGCGGCTCGAACTCGCGCAGAGCGGAAGCCCGGTGCTGCCGGTCGCGTTGCTGATCGTCGGGACGAACGGGATCATCGCCATCGTCCTGCCCTATGCCGCGGAGAGTTTTCCGATGCGCGTGCGCGGCCGGGCCACCGGCTGGGTGGCGGCCTGTACCAAGGCGGGCGGACTGATCGCACAGGGGCTGACGATCAGCGGCGTGGCGCTGTCGATGGGAAGGTCCGCGCTGCTCATCATGGTGCCGACCGCGCTGTCGTTCGTGCTGGTGGCATGGTTCGGACGCGAGACCCGCGGTCGCGATCTGCGCGCGCTGGAATAAAGTCCAGCCCGGCGCGCCGATCAGGTCGATGTGGCGGGATAGGCCCCTGCAAGGAACGCGAGCAGGACCGCGTTCACCGCTTCGCTGGCTTCCTGCTGGAGCCAGTGACCGACGCCGGGAAGCGTCGTCGTACCGCGCAGCCCCGCGACGGTCTGCGGCAGCGCCTCGATCGCGGGCTTGACGAAGGGGAGGATCGGATCACGGTCGCCGATGATGAACCATGCCGGCTGCGCGATCGGCACGCCATCGAGTGCGGCGGTCAACTCCCAGTTGCGGTCGATGTTGCGATACCAGTTGAGCGGTCCCGCGAAGCCGTTCGCCCGGAACGCGGCACCGTAACGCGCCAGCTCTTCGTCGCCGAGCCAAGGGATCGCGCCAGCCGGCTCCTGAAACGAGGCGAGTGCGCCCCCTTCCCGGATCATCCCGCTCCAAGGCACGGGCGGACCGGCGGAGAGCGTCCACATCATGCGGCGAATGGCGGCATCCGCATCCGCGTCCAGATCGCGCTCGGCAATCCCGGGCGTCTGGAAGTAGAGCTGGTAGAAGTCGTCGAGCCCGGCGCGTCGCAACTTGGCGAGGCTGCTGATCGACCCGCGGCGCGCGTAGGGCACCGACATGCCGACGACGGCCTCGAACAGGTCCGGGCGCATTTGCGCGGCGCTCCACGCGACCGGCGCGCCCCAGTCATGACCGACGATCGCGGCTTTCGCGATGCCGAGCGCGCCGAGCAGCGCGACCATGTCGCCGGTCAGGTGGAAGATCGTGTAGCGATCGATCGCCACCGGCGCGTCGGTCTGCCCGTAACCGCGCATGTCCGGCGCGATCGCGCGATAACCGGCGTCGGCCAGCGCGCGCAGTTGATGCCGCCACGACATCCCGAGTTCGGGAAAGCCGTGGCACAGCAGGACGGCGGGACCCTCGCCCGCCTCGGTCACGTGCTGGCGGATGCCGTTCGCCTCAACCGAATATTCCCGGAAGGATTGCTGCTTGTTCATACGAAGCGCAGCAAGGTGTCGAGCAACAGCACGAAGATCAGGCCGAACACCCCGACCAACGTCTCCATCAGCGACCATGATCGGAACGTGTCGCGCAGCGACAATCCGAAATATTCCTTGAACATCCAGAAGCCGGAATCATTGACGTGGCTGCACATCAGGCTGCCCGCGCCGATCGCGAGCACCATCAGATTGGCATCCGCGCCGGTGGCGACGATCACCGGTTGGATCAAGCCACCCGCCGTCAACCCGGCGACGGTCGCGGATCCGACCGCGATCCGGATCACGCACGCCAGCAGCCATCCCAGCGCGAGCGGCGGGAGCGGCAGGCCGGCGAGTTGCGCGGCCATGATCTTGTCCGCGCCGCTTTCGACCAGCACCTGCTTCAACGCGCCCGCGCCGGCGATGATGAGCAGGATCGGCGCGATGTCGCGGATCGCGACCGTGAAGCCGTCCATGATCTCGACCCGCGTGAGCCCGGCGCTGCGTCCCAGCGCGACGATGCCGATCGCAATCGACAGGAGCAGCACGTTGGTGGGATGGCCGGCGAAGGCGATCGCGGTCGCGGCTTGCTGCGACAGCGGCGCATAATGGAGCGCGGTCGCACTGGCGATGAGGATCACGGGCAGCAGCGCACAGGTGAAGCTCGCGAATATCCCCGGCAGCCTGCGCTCGCGTGTCGCCGTCGCCGCCTCGAACATCGGCGACGGCGGGGTGACGATGCCCTTCAGCGTCGTCGCGAAGAGCGGGCCGGCGATCGCAAGCGTCGGCAGTCCGACGATCAATCCGTAGATCAGCGTCACGCCGAGATCGGCACCGAGTTGCGCCACCACCGCGGTCGGCGAGGGATGCGGCGGCAGGAAGCCGTGCGCGATCGAAAGCCCGGCCAGCAATGGAATGCCGACATGCACCGCCGGCAATCCCGAACGCAGGACGATCGAGAAGATCAGCGGCACCATCAGCACGAAGCCGACGTTGTAGAACAGCGGAATGCCGACCAGAAAGCCCGTTGCCGCCATCGCGATCGGCATCCGCGCCGGTCCGCACCATCCGATCAGCGTGTCGGCGATCCGTTGCGCCGCGCCGCTGTCGGCGATCAGCTTGCCGAGGAATGCGCCGAGCACGATCGTGATGACCACCGGGCCGATCGTGTCGCCGATGCCCTTCTCGATTGCGCCGGGTACGCGCGCCAGCGGCACGCCGAGCAGCAACGCGGCGCATAAGGCGGCGACGACGAAGGCGAGAAACGGCGGCGCGCGCAGCGACACCATCACGATCAATATGACCAGCGCCGCGACGATCGAGAACAGGATCATGCGCGGCCGGTGCCGGCGAGACGAAGGTCGTTCATCGATGCAGACAACGCACTTTCGGTGCGCCCGTCAATCGCGACCTTCGCCTAAGCGCACGACACGAACGATCACCGGATCTCGTTCTTGACCTGCGCATGGGCGAGCAGCGCGAACAAGCCGGTGCCGCCGACGATATTACCGAGCAGGGCGGGCAGCACGAAGCTGCCGATTCCCCAACCGACACTCGCCTGCCCCGCCCAGACCAGCAGGAACGCCTCCGACGCGCCCGCGACGACGTGCGCGAATCCGGCCAGCGAGATCGCGTAGGTCACCGCGAACACGATCCAGAAGTCGCCGCTGTTCACCGCCGAGCGGATCCACGCGATCGAAGCGATCAGGAACCCGGCCGGGATCGCCTGCATCAGCGTGTCGACCGGTGCCCGATCGAGCAGCTTGGCCGACACCGCCAGCATCCCCTGGAGGGTGTCGGAAGGCTGAAGATGCGCGTGAACCGCCAGCGCGGTGGCAACCGCGGCGCCGAGCATGTTCGCGATGAAGATGACGCTCCACAATCGTGCCAGCGACAATAGGTTCGCGCGTGTCGGCTGACGGACGACCGGCAGCACCGCCACGGCGGTATGCTCGGTAAAGAGTTGCAGGCGCCCGAGGATGACGATCAGGAACCCGGCCGGATAGCCGAGCGCGATCACCGCCTCCGCCCATTGCGCGTCGGGCAGATAATGGTGCAGCGCACCGGTCACCCACAACGACGCCATGATCGCGATCCCGGCGGCGAACCCCGACCAGAACAACGACGCGGTGGGACGGGCGAGTTCGTCCTCGCCCTGTTCGACGACCGCGGCGTGGACGACGCGCGCGGCGGGGGCGCTGCGCTCCTCGGCTTCCTCCTCCTCCTCGGTCGCTTCGTGATCGTTCCGATCGGCCATATTCGTCTCCCCTCGCAGGCATAACGCGCGATCGGAGCCGATCGCTCAACACCGATCGGCGTTTGCCCGCGATAGCCGAAGGTCGCGGCTTGACCGTGCGGCTTGCATCGGCATCGTGCGCGCAGACGACTTCGCGAGGTATCAATGTCTTATCGGATCGACCGCCGCTCGCTGGTGGCGGGCGCCACATTGGGCGGCATGACGCTTGCCGCCGGGAGCGCACGGGCTCAGTCGCGTGGCGCGACGAAGACCCCGGAAATCTACGAGCTTCGCACCTATCACCTCGTCAACGGCCCGATGCGCGCGCGGCTCGACGCGTATCTGCGCGACGCGTTCATTCCGGCGGCGCGGCGCGCGGGCTGCGGCCCGATCGGAGTGTTCACGGTCAGCATCGGGCAGAGCAGTCCGGGCGTGCTGGTGCTGATCCCACACCCGACTCTCGCGGACTTCGCGGCGTTGCCCGGCCGGCTCTCGGCCGACGCCCGCCACGCCCAGAGCGGTGCGGCCTTTCTCGACGCGACGCCTGACGCTCCCGGCTTCGCGTCGATGGACGTGAAGTTGATGCGCGCCTTCCCGCACATGCCGCGGGTCGAAGTGCCCACGACCAGTGCCGCGCGGTTGTTCGAACTACGCACCTATTTCGGCCCCAGCGACAAGGCCGGGGCGACGAAGATCGCCATGTTCGATACCGGCGGCGAGATCGAGATCTTCCGTCGGACCGGCCTGACCCCGGTGTTCTTCGCCCAGGATCTGACGGGCGAGCGCCTGCCCAGCCTGACCTATATGCTCACCTTCCCCGACCTGGCGACACGCGAACGCAACTGGCGCACGTTCGGGTCGGACCCGGCGTGGAAGGCGCTGATCGCGACGCCGGGACTCACCGATCCGGAGATCACCACCGGGATCGACAACCGTATTCTGAGCCCGACGGCCTACTCACAAATCTGAGCCGCGACGTGCGGGTCAGCCGCGCGTCGTGGTCAGGCGCTGCGCCATCGCGCGCTCGACCGGGGTCAGCCCAGCGAGCGGATCGTCGTTGATGCGGCGCTTCGGGGTCGCGGCGGTCTTGGCGGTGCCGAACAGGCTCAGGGTCGTGCGGGTCATGTCCATCCTCGGGTGGGCGGCGCGCGGTGCGCCGTATATCGCAGGAACCGGAATGTTCGGGCTTGGTTCCCCTGCGAACGACAAGGAGCAGGCGATGGGCGACGACCGGTACGAGCACGATCTGGAGCAGGCGCAACTCGCGCTGGTCGAAGCGCAACTTGCTGCGGTGGAAACCGGCGAGCGCGTCGTGATCGTACTGGAGGGCCGCGACAGCGCGGGCAAGGACGGCGCGATCAAGCGAATCGTCGAGCATCTCTCGATCCGCTACACACGCGTCGTCGCGCTGCCCAAGCCGTCCGACCGCGAGCGAACGCAATGGTATTTCCAGCGCTATGTCGCGCATCTGCCCGCGGCGGGCGAGATCGTGATCTTCAATCGTTCCTGGTACAATCGCGCGGGGGTCGAGGTGGTGATGGGCTTCTCGACCACCGCGGAACAGGCCGAGTTCCTGCGCGACGCGCCCGATTTCGAGCGGATGCTGGTCGAAAGCGGCATCCGGCTGGTCAAGCTGTGGCTCGACATCGACAAGGACGAGCAGGAAAAGCGGCTCAAGGCCCGCCGTACCGATCCGCTCAAGCAACTGAAGACGTCGGACATGGACAAGGTGGCGCAAGCGCGCTGGGACGATTATTCCGCAGCGCGCGATACGATGCTGGTGCGCACCCATATACCGCTGGCGCCATGGTATTGCGTCTATGCCGATCACAAGAAGGCGGCCCGGATCGCGATCCTGCGGCATCTGGTCCACCAGATCGCCCCGGCGCAGGTCGCCAGGCAAGTGCCGGTCGCCGATCCCGACGTGCTGTTCGCGTTCGAGCGTGCCGCGCTGGAAGACGGACGGCTGGCGCGCTAGACTGATTGACGTTAGGCCTTTCGCGCATGGGCTTCCTTTGCAATCTCGGGCTCCATCGTTGGGCCGGAAAGTCGACCGCACGTCCGGGCACGACCGTCTATCGGTGCGCGGCGTGCGGCAGGCGGCTGGTGCTGCACAATCATCGTTCCCGACAGCGCAAGCGCAACTGGGTCGCGACGGCGTTGCTGGTGTCGGGCGCGATCTGGTTCGTCAGCTACAATCTGGCGATGCACGGGCATACCCGCGTGCTCCACACCGCCTCCAAAGCCGCGCGAAAGGCGGAGGCGGTCGCCTCCCGCGGGCGGGCGGCGATCCACCGCGCGCAGGGAGATCGCGGCTCCTATGTCGATGGCAACGACGACCGCTAGCGCGGGAGCGGCGGCGGCACCCTCAGTGTGACGAGGCGCCGGCCGCGCCGATCCCGGTTTCCGCGCGGACATGCTGCGCGGCATAGCCACCGCGATCGATCGCCGCCCTGCCGCTGCGATCGAACAGCGACACGAGCCAGATCGTAAGAAAGGCCGCGGGCATCGAGAAGATCGCCGGTGACGAATAGGGGAAGATCGCGGCGGGATAGCCGAGCACCTTCTCCCATACCGCGGGCGACAGCACCGTCAGCGCGACCGCCATCACCAGCCCGAGCGCCCCGCCCGCCACCACGCCGCGCGTGGTGCAGCCTTTCCAGAACAACGATAGCAGCAGCACCGGGAAATTGCCCGACGCCGCCACGGCGAAGGCGAGGCTGACCATGAAGGCGACGTTCTGCTTCTCGAAGATGATACCGAGCAGGATCGCGACCACCGCCAGCACCAGCACGGTACGCCGGGAGACGCGCAACTCCGCCGCCGGATCGGCCGCCCCCTTGCGCAGCACGGTGGCGTAGAGATCGTGGCTGACCGCGGACGCGCCCGACAGGGTCAGGCCGGCGACGACCGCAAGGATGGTCGCGAAGGCCACCGCCGAGATGAAGCCGAGGAACAGGTTGCCGCCTACCGCGTGCGCGAGATGGATCGCTGCCATGTTCCCGCCGCCCAGCAATCCGCCCGCCGGATCGAGGTAACGCGGCGCGGTCGCGACCAGCACGATCGCGCCGAAGCCGATGATGAAGGTCAGCAGGTAGAAATAGCCGATCCACCCCGTCGCCCACAGCACCGACTTCCGCGCCGCCTGCGCATCGGGCACCGTGAAGAAGCGCATGAGGATATGCGGCAACCCGGCGGTCCCGAACATCAGCGCGAGCCCGAACGACACCGCCGAGATCGGGTCCTTGATGAAATTGCCCGGCCCCATGATCGACCGGCCCTTGGTGGCCGCCGCTGCCGGGTCAGCGCCGGCCGCAGCGGCGAGCCCGGTCTTCACCGCGACCGCGCGCGCGAACAGCGCCTCGAACGAGAAACCGAACTGCCAAAGCACCACCAGCGCCATGAACGTCGCGCTGCCGAGCAGCAGCACCGCCTTGACGATCTGCACCCAGGTCGTCGCGGTCATGCCGCCGAACAGCACGTACAGCGTCATCAGCACACCGACGATCACCACCGCATATTCGTAGCGGACCCCGAACAGCAGCTTGATGAGCTGCCCTGCCCCGACCATCTGCGCGATCAGATAGAACAGCACCACGGTCAGCGTGCTGATCGCCGCGAAGCTGCGCACCGGCGTCTGTGCGAAGCGGAAGCTGGCGACATCGGCAAAGGTATAGCGGCCGAGGTTGCGCAGCCGCTCCGCCATCAGGAACAGGATGATTGGCCAGCCGACGAGGAAGCCGATCGAATAGATCAGCCCGTCGTAGCCGTCCGCGAAGATCTGCGCCGAGATGCCGAGGAACGAGGCCGCCGACATGAAGTCGCCCGCGATCGCGAGCCCGTTCTGGAAACCGGTGATCCCGCCGCCGGCGGTGTAGAAATCGCCGACCGTCCGCGTCCGCCGCGCCGCCCAGCGCGTAATGCCGAGCGTCAGCAACGCGAAGGCGGCGAACATCAGGATCGCGGTCCAGTTGGTCGGTTGCTGGACGCTCTGGCCCGACAGCGCATCGCCCGAGGCTGGCAGTGGGATCAGCGCGGCGGCGATCGCGAGTGACGCGGCGCGGCGCCTCACGCGTCATGCTCCGCGCGTAAGGCGTTGGTCAGCGGATCGAAGTCGCGGGCGGCGCGGCGGACGTAAAGGCCGGTGAGCAGGATCGCGAGCACGATCACCGCAAAGCCTGCGACGATCCCGACCGAGGTGACACCCGCGCCGATCGGGCGGGCGAGCAGGGCTTTATCGAACGCGATCAGCAGGATGAAGCTGAGGTACGCGACCAGCATGACCCCAGTCAGCGTCCAGCTGATCCGCCCGCGACGCCGCACCAGTTCGCGATATCGTGGGTCCGCCGCCACGCGTGCCGCTTCCGCGTCGTCCATCCCGCCCCTCCCCGTCGTTGCCGCTACCATGCAGTATTATAAACAAGGTGCAAGCAACGGTTTATCTTGGGGGAAGCGTGGGTGCCGCGGGGCCGTCGGTCATTCGTACCGGCACGATACGACCATCCGCGGCATAGCGCAGCCGGTCGATCGCCACTTGCCGCTCCCCCGAGAATGGCGCCGAACCCTTCGGGTTTTCCCAGCGATGATAGACGATTAGCCACTCGCCAGCGGGCGTCTCGACGAAGCTGTGATGCCCCGGTCCCTTGTGCCGGCAATCGCTGGTCAGGATCGCGCCGCGGTAGCGCCACGGGCCGATCGGGGACGGCGCGGTGGCATAATGGACCGAATAATCGGGCCCATTGAAGCGGCCGTGGCTATAGGAAAGATAGTAAATACCCCCGCGTTCGTGCATGAAGGCGCCTTCGGTGAACTGCGGCGGCGTTTCGACCGGAACTTCGCGCGCCAGCCCGGTCATGTCGCGGCTCAACTCCCAGACTCGCAGCTTCGCGCCCGCGCTGCCGCCGGCGTAGAGATAGGCCTTGTCGTCCCGGGGATCGACGAACACCATCGGATCGATCGCCTCGAACCCCTGCCCGCCGGTTACCAGCGGGCGGCCGCTGTCGCGATAGGGTCCTTCGGGCCGGTCCGCGACCGCGACACCGATCCGGCTGGGCGTCGGGTTCTGCGGCCCGACCGAATAATAGAGATACCATTTGCCGTCGCGCGATGCGACGCCGGGCGCCCACAGGAAGTGGTCGCGCGCGCCGTCCGCGCCGATCCACGCGATCTGGTCGCGGCGGATCAGCTCGCCGCGCGGTCGCCAGGTCTTGAGGTCGCGCGACGAAAAAGCGCCGAAGCGATCCGCCGCCCAGCTGCCGCCCGGACCGCCCGTCGGAAACACCCACAGCTCGCCATCGATCATCGTCGCATGAGGATCCGCCCCCTGAAACTGCGGATTGTCGGCGAACGCGGCGGAGGCGGTGAGCAACAGCGCGGCGGCGAGGGCGTGGTGAAGGTTCATCGTCAAATCATAGGATAATTCCTCGCCTTTGCCGATAGTTGAGTTGTATGTCCGGTGCGGGAACCCCGATAAGAGAGGAGAGGAAGCGATGAACAGGCGACTGCTGGCGGCCCTGCTGACCGTCACGACGACGGCCGTTGCGCTGCCCGCCGACGCGCGCGCACGCTGGAGCGAGGCACAGGCCAAGGCCTGGTATCGCGCGCAGCCGTGGCTGGTCGGCGCGAACTACACCCCCGCTTCCGCGATTAACCAGCTGGAAATGTGGCAGCGCGAGACGTGGGACCCGCAGGCGATCGACCGCGAACTCGGCTGGGCGCAGGGCATCGGCATGAACACGATGCGCGTCTTCCTCCACGATCAATTGTGGCAGCAGGACCCGGCCGGTTTCCAGCGGCGGATCGATGAATTCCTGACGATCGCCGCGCGCCACAGGATCAAGCCGCTGTTCGTGTTGTTCGACAGTTGCTGGGACCCCGATCCGAAGCTCGGCCCGCAACATCCACCGATCCCGGGGGTCCACAATTCGGGCTGGGTGCAAGGACCGGGTCTGCCGGGCCTGCGCGACAAGCGCCGCTATCCGAACTACAAAAGCTATGTGCAAGGCGTCATCGGCGCGTTCCGCAACGATCCGCGTATCCTCGGCTGGGACCTGTGGAACGAGCCCGACAACGGCGCCGACCAGTATAAGGGCCAGGACGGCAAGGAGCCGCTGGTCCGCGCGCTGCTCGCGCAGGTGTTCGTCTGGGCACGCGACGCCGAGCCGTCGCAACCGCTGACCTCGGGCGTGTGGCAGCATGACGACTGGTCGCCGACCGGCGGCAAGCTGACGCCGATGGAAACGCTCCAGCTGCGTCAATCGGACGTCATCTCGTTCCACGACTATAGCTGGCCCGAGACGTTCGAGGCGCGGGTGAAGCAGCTGCTGCCCTATGACCGGCCGATCCTGTGCACCGAATATATGGCGCGCGGCAACGGCTCGACGTTCGACGGATCACTGCCGATCGGCAAGCGCTATGACGTGGCGATGATCAACTGGGGGTTCGTCGACGGCAAGACGCAGACGCGGCTGCCGTGGGATAGCTGGAAGAAGCCGTATGTCCTCGAGGAGCCGACGATCTGGTTCCACGAGGTGTTCCGGGGTGACGGCACCCCCTATCGGCGCGCGGAAACCGATCTGATCCGGCAACTCAGCAGCGCGCCGCGTGGCGTCGTCCCCGCGGCGCGCTGATCGAAAATGCCGGAAACCGTAAGGAAAAAACCACATTCTTCCTCACCTGCAATTGTGACACCTTAGCCAAAATCAAGTAATTGTCGCTGCATGGATATGTCATGACGCGACTTGTCACCCGGCTGCGGGAGCTTCGGCATTCCGATCATCGCATCACCACTCAGGTGCGGGCGGTGCTTGTGGAATCGCTCTATGCCTCCACGCAATCGCTGGTGATCGGTGCGCTGACCAGCACGACCATCGCGGCGGTGGTCGCGTGGACGACGCGCGATGCGTGCCTGGCGGCGGGCGCAACGGCGATCGGCGTCGTCGGTGCGCTGCGGATCGCCGACGCGCTGCGTCCACGCGGGATCGCCGACGACACCCACGCAGCGGCGCGGCAGGAACTCGGCTATCGCGCCGGGGCGCTCACCTATTCCGGTCTGCTCGGGCTGTTCGGGTTCATGACGCTGACGCGCAGCAGCGATGGCGTGGTCCAGCTGCTCGCGGTTACTACCGCGATCGGCTATGCGGCCGGGATCGCGGGGCGCAACGCGGGGCGGCCGCGGATCGCGCTGGCGCAATTGTGCCTCGCGTCGCTGCCGCTGTCGGCAGGACTGTCGATCGGACTCGAACCGCTCAAGCTCGTGCTCGCGGCGGTGATCGTGCTGTTCGTCGTCGCGATGATCGATATCACGCTGCAAACCTATGGCGCGCTGCTGAAGGCCACGCTGGTCAGCCACGAGAATGCCGCGCTCGCCGCGCACCATGCCGCGCAGGCGCGTCGCGACGACCTGACGGGCATCGCCAACCGCACGGCGTTCCGCGAGCAGTTCGAGGAGCGACTGCGGATGCTGCCAGCCGGCGGGAGCAAGCTGGCGCTCTACTGGCTCGATCTCGACCGTTTCAAGGAAATCAACGACACGTTCGGGCATCTGGCGGGCAACGCCCTGCTCGCGGCGGTCGCCGGACGGCTGCGCGCGCACTTCGACAGCGAGAGCGTCGTCGCGCGGCTGGGCGGCGACGAATTCGCGATCCTGTGCCCGGTCGGCGACCGGCAGGAGGCCGCGACGATCGGTGCCGCGATCCTGGCGCTGGTTCGCCGCCCGATCGCGCATGACGGGCATAGCCTGCGGTCCAGCGTGTCGATTGGCGTGGCGATCGCGCCGGAAAACGGGCGCGAGGCCGACACGTTGCTCAAGAACGCCGACCTTGCACTGTATCGCGCGAAGGAGAGCGGGCGTGGGCAGCTCTATTTCTACGAACCGGTGATGGACGAGAAGATCGAGCGGCGCCGTCAGCTCGACTATGAGCTGCACGGTGCTCTGGAACGTGGTGAATTCCATCTGTTGTTCCAGCCGATCTTCGATCTGGCCGCAGCGCGGGTGCTGTCGTGCGAGGTGCTGCTGCGCTGGACCAACCGCCATCACGGTGCGGTGTCGCCGGTCGAGTTCATCCCGATCGCCGAGGACAATGGCACGATCGACGCGATCGGCCATTGGGTGCTGTATCAGGCGTGCGACGTGGCGCGCCGCTGGCCCGCCGACGTGTCGATCGCGGTCAACCTGTCGCCGATCCAGCTTCGGGCGACGCATCTGCCCGCGGTGGTGCTCGACGCGCTGAACACCAGCGGGCTGCCGCCGGAACGGCTCAACCTCGAAGTGACCGAAACCGTGCTGCTGGAGGATGTCGAGGCATCGCTTGCGGCGCTGGAGGCGCTGAACCGGCTGGCGGTGCGCACGACGCTGGACGATTTCGGCACGGGCTATTCGTCGCTCAGCTATCTGACGCGCTTTCCGTTCCAGACGCTCAAGATCGACCGGTCGTTCGTCACCGATCTCGAACGCAGCCCGGCGTCGATCGCGATCGTGCAGACCATCGTCGATCTCGGCGCGCAGCTGGGAATGCGGACGATCGCCGAAGGGGTCGAGACGCAGGCGCAGCTCGACCAGTTGCGCCGCACGCGCTGCGACGCGGTGCAGGGCTATCTGCTTGCCCGCCCGATGCCGGCCGCGATGGTTTCCGCCATGCTGACCGGCGAAGGGAGGCAGGCCACCGGATGATGCGCATGCCGACCACCTCCCCCGCGATGGGTGGAGGTAGCCGGCGATGCGTCAGCGGGCCTTCTCCAGCAGACGTTCCTGCGCGCCGACCAGCCGCCGCATCAGCTTGAGATCGCCCTCTCCCAGCCGCAGCGCGGCATCGGCCCACAGGTCGACCACCGCCTCCAGTTCGGCGAGCGGCAACGGGTTCACCGCGCGCGACGCCTGATAGATTGCGGCGTGCGCGCTGTGCCGGCGGCGATTGGCGCGGATATAATCCTCCACGACCCGCCGTCCCTCGCCCGGCTCGGCCAGTGCATGGACCAACCCCATCTCGTACAATTCCTCGGCGCGATAGGTGCGTCCGCTCATGATCATCTGCTCGGCGCGTGCCGCACCCAACCGGCGCGACAGGAAGCAGTGCGCGCCCATGCCCGGGAACAGCCCGAACAGGGTTTCGGGTAGCCCGAACCCCGCGCCGCGCTCGGCGACGACGACGTTGAAGGACATCAGCGCCTCGAACCCGCCACCCAATGCGTCGCCCTGCACCAGCCCAATCGTGATGATCGAGCGATCCAGCCCCAGCATGTTGCGATGGAGGATCCGCACGCACGCCTTGCCATATGCCACCAGTGCATGACGGTCGCGCGCGCGGATCAGCTGCGCGAACAGATCGAGGTCGCCGCCCAGCGAGAAGACGCCGGGGAAGTGCGAACCGAGCACGAGATAGCGGATCGGCATCGCTCCGCTGCCATGCGCGAGGTCGATGTCCTCCTGCCATTGCATGAAGTCATGCAGCAGCGCGGGGTTGAAGCTCGGCCGCACCCGCGGGCGCATATAGGTCCACAAGGTATCGAGCGCCGGGTCGAACGTCGCCTCCAATTGGTCGAAGGCGAACAGGGCACGCGTGCCCGCGGCGGTCGCCGCGATCGTGGTCTGATGGATGGTCATGCGATTTCCTCTTTCCTGACAGCGACTTGCTGCCAGTTAAGAATAACTCACGACGGGTCCCCTGTCGGCGACGAAGCGCGGCTGGTCGCCGCAGCCGCGGCATGGCATGGCGCAATCGATGAAGCCCGCCCCCCGTATCCTCGTCGACGCCGATGCCTGTCCGGTGAAGGAGGAAATCTATCGTGTCGCGTACAGGGTGTCGGTGCCCGTGGTGGTGGTCAGCAACGCGCACCTGCGCATTCCCGTCCATCCGCTGATCTCACGCGTGGTCGTCGACGATGGTTTCGATGCGGCCGACGACTGGATCGCGGCACAGGTCGATGCCGCGGCGCTGGTCGTGACGGCCGACATCCTGTTGGCGGACCGTTGCCTGAAGGCGGGGGCGGCTTCGGTGATCGCCCCCAACGGGCGACCGTTCACGTCCAGTTCGATCGGCAATGCCGTGGCGGTGCGCGCGATCATGAGCGACCTGCGCGCGGGTGGCGACCGCGTCGGCGGACCGCCGCCGTTCGCAAAGGAAGACCGCTCGCGCTTCCTGTCGGCGCTGGATGCGGCGATCGTGCGCGTCCGGCGCGGCGTTGGTGGGTGAGCCGCGTCAGGGCACGCTGATCGCGGACCCGACGATGACCGGATAGGCGCCGAGCGCGGCCTGGCTCAGTTGCACCGCCAGCCGCTCGGCCACGGCCGGCGACGCCTCTCCGGAGCGTACCGTCACCGCGGCGCCGTGCCACAGGCTGGCGGTATCGCCACGTTTGTGGATGCGTATCTCGATCACGACGCGCTGCATCGCCACCAACGTCGTGCCGTTCGCCGCCAGCGGGATGTTGACCCCCGCTCCCATCACGGACGGCGCTGCACCGCGCCGCCGCGCGACCGACGTGCCGATCTTGCTCCGCCCGGCGACGACGTCGGCGATATAGGCGGCGTGATCGCGATCATCGAGGATCGTGAACCCCTTGTCGCCGAGCGCCGTCATCACCGCCTCGCGGGCGATCGCCGCCAGCGCGGAGTCGGCTTCGTCGCCTTCCGCGGCGACCACCGCGATCGTGCCGCCGCGGGGTGGCGAGGCCGGGGTGGCAAGCGCGGCGGTCGCCGCCATCGCGGCGCCGACGGCGAATGCCGCGATGCTCCTCAACGTCACCTTCATATCGCCCGCCTTCCGATCTTCGCTCGCACAACGACACGCGGCACGGAAAGGCACCGGGCCCCGGTCACGCCGAACGCCTCTGCGCGGCGCGCAGGTCGCGCAAGGCCAGAAGCTCGTGCACGGCGAACAGCATCGCTCCGATCACCAGCGGGATCAGATAATAGACGAGCCGGAACGTCAGCAGCGCCGCGACGAGGCCGGTGCGTTCGACCTGCGGCAACGCCGCGATCATCACCACCTCGAACACGCCGAGCCCGCCGGGCGCGTGGATGAGCAGGCTGGAGATGATCGCCAGCAGATAGCCGACCAGCACCGTCGGATAGAGTGCGATGTCGGGCGCCGGCAGCAGCACGAACAGCACCGCCGTCGCCGCGAGCAGATCGAGCGTGCCGAGCGCGAATTGCGCGACCGCCATGCGCCACGTCGGCAGCCGCACCTCCCACCGCCACAGCCGCACCGACCGCCCGTCGAGGAAGGCGAGCGCGACCATATAGCCGCCCAGAAGCGCGAGCGTCGCGAGCCCCGCCCAGGTCTGGAACGCCGGAGGCACGGCGCGGTCGCCGATTGCGGGCAGATCGGGCAGGACGACGAACGCCACCCCGAGGAGGAGGAAGGCGCCGAGCCAGAAGGTCACGCCCGCGACGATCATGATCTGCCCGACGTCGCCCAGCGGCACGCCGTGCCGGCCGTAGATGCGGTAGCGTGCCGCGCCACCGGTCAGCGCGGCGAATCCCAGATTGTGGCTGAAGATGTAGCTGGTGAATGCCGCCAGCGCCGTCACCCGGTACGGGACGCGGCGTCCGACCAGCCGCAATGCCAGCACGTCGAAGCCGGTGAGGATGAAGTAGCTGATCCCGGTCAGCACCGCCGAAGCGATCAGCGCCGGCTTCGGAATGGCGTGAACGGCGGTCACGACATCGGCCCAGACGATCCCGGCGAGCAGGTGACGGAGCGCGATCCCGGATACGACGAGCACGGCGAGCGTCGCCGAAACGATGAGAAATGTCCGCAAAGACATGCCCGACCGAACTCAATACACCACGAGAACGGCAGCGCGCGTCGGTTGGGCACCGCCAGCAGCATCGTCGAAAGCGATCATCGGGCGGGGCTACACGCATCCGGACGCAAAGTCTGCCCCGCTCGGGCAGCGATGCCCCGCTATGCCTGATGCCTGATCGGCAAGCGTCAATCCTGCCGCGCTGGGCCGATCGTCACGCTGGCGCCCAGCCGGAAAATACCCGCGCCGGCGTCCCAGCCCTGCTCGCTACCGGGGCGGTCCGCGTTGGCGAAGCGGATTGCATAGCGCGGATCGTTGCGGAGGGTCGGCGCACCATCGGGAAGCGCCAGCGCGACGTCGTAGCGACCGTTGGCGAGATCGTCCGGCAGGCGCGTGGTCAGATCGACAATGGTGGTCTCGCCGGGCAGCCAGGTGCGGGGATCGACCGCCGCGACCGGGATGCGCCGCACCGTTCCGCGATCGCCCCCGATCAGCACGATCTCCAGCGGGCGGGCGTTGGTCAGCCGCGCCCAGCCATGGTTGCGGACCGTCACGGTCGCCCGCCATGTCCGCCCCGCCTTGCCCTGCGGCGCGAGCGAGGCGTCGATCAACGCGAAGCGATAGCCGAGCCGCCGCCGCACCTCCGCCATGCAGCCGCCCGCGGTCCAGCGATCGTGGAAGAGACGGCGGTAATAATCCGCATTCAGGTAGGTCAGGTGATAGCGTGCCCCTTCGGCGAGAATAGCCGCGCAGCCGGTGCGTGGCATTGCGCCGGGATCGTCGGCGGGGTTGCATGTCTCGCCGCCGAACGGCGCATCGGCGGTGAGCGCCGCCATCGCCGCCTGCTCGCGCGCCCGTTCCGCAGGGTCTTCCGAAAAGGTGCCGACGTCGGTCTGGCTCGCCATGAAGCAATCATTGTGGAAGCCGACGCGTGGCAGCGGCCCCCAGGCGATCAGATCCGGCGGGTAGCGGAACTGGACCGAGCGGTCGCGTGGCAGCGCATCGAGCAACGCATCGCGGACGGCACGACGCACGGGCGCTTCGGTCAACCCGTTCGAAGACGAATGCCACTCACCCCAGGCGCCGATGAAGCCGGCCTGAAAGAAAGCGATCACGTCGGCGTTGGCGGCGAGCACCGGCCGAAGCTGTTCGAGATGCGCACGCACGACCGGCAATGCCGCGTCCTGCGCGGCGTGATAATCGGTTTCGCCGCGCGGATAATTGTAGACCGCGCGTACGATCAGCTTGATCCCCGCCTTGCGCGCCGCCGCGAAGCCACGATCCAGCCCGGTGAGCGTGCCGTCCGCGATCCGCCCCTTGCGATAGCGGGAAAGATCGATGCGCGCATAGACCAGCCGCTCACCCCCCGCATGGACGCGTGCGAGCGATGCCTGATCGAGCGCGGCGAGATCGCGCTCACCGGCGCGGTAGAAGCCGCGTTCGGGGTTGGCGATTTCCGCATCGCTCGGCGCGAAGGTAAGGGTCTGCATCGCCGCCAGCAGCATCGCGGCCACCGCGATCATCGAGCGATCCCGCCGCGCAGCGCCGCCTCCGCCCAGGTGGTGACGATCGGAAGATCGCTGCTGCGTCGGGGCGCGCGCGTGATCAGTTCGATCACCTTCACACCCCGCACATCGGCCGAAAGCGCCTTCGCGCCGGCGCCAAACCGCTGCGGCCCGCTGCGCGCGAGCAGGCGGCCGTCGCCGTAGATGAAGAACTCGACCGAATCGCGCGTGTTGCGGGTCGAGTCATCGACCCCGACCAGCGCCTCGATCCGCGCCGCACCACGCGTGTTGCGCACCTCCAGCCGCGATCCCGCCAGCACGCCGAGCCCGGTGTCGAACGACCGCCCGGCGATCTGCAACGTCTGGTCGTAGGGCGTCGCATCGGCCTGCGCCCCGCCCCAGCCGGCATAGATCGGCCGTTCCCCGGTGTCGTGCGTGCCGCTCCACGGGCTCTTCATGCGATGCACGATCGGGTCCGGCTCGGGCGCGGTGATGCCGTCTACCGCGACGTTCACGTCGCCGGGGAGTTCGGAAAGGTACATGCCGTCCCGCAGACGCCGCGTCCCCGACACCTCGAAGATGCGGGTTTCGCGCGGGGCGAGCGTGAACCGGGTTTCGCCGGTGAAGGGCGGCAGCGTCTTGCCCGTCCACAGATCGCGCAGCGTGACCGGCGCGTCGGCGGCCAGCTTCATCTGCGCCGCGGTCAAGTCCATCGTCGCGGTCCCGAGGCCGCGATTGAAGAGCGCGACCGCCTTGTGCCCGTTGCCGAGCGTCTTGACGATCGTCTGCACGTCATCGGACGCATAGGCGATGACGCCCTGATGCCCGCCGGGATCCTGATTGATGCGGACGATATCGGCGTTGCCCCAGATGTCCATCAGCCCCTTGGGTGCATCGCGCAGATCGTAGCCGATGAACAACGGCGCGTTGATGATCGCCCATAGCGCGAAATGCGATCGCGCCTCGGTCAGGTGCCGGGCATCGAAGTCGCCATGCCCGATGAACAACATGTCGGGATCGTTCCACGCGCCCGGCTTCGCATAGAGCGCGCGGGTCGAGGCGCTGTCGAAATTGTGGAGCATCCGCGTCCAGTCGGGCGTGATGTCCTGGCTGGTCCGCCACATATGGCCGACGTCCTTGCCCCAGCGGCGCACATCGGCGCTGCCCCAGGTGCATAGCGACAGGATCGCATCGCCATCGGGGGCATAGCGCCGTATCGCATCGGCGACCTTCGCGTACAGCGACCGGATCTGCGGCACGTCGGTGCGATTGATCGATGCCTGATCGATCAGGGGCGGGAAGGCGCGATAGCCGTTCTGCACCACCACCGGCGCGCCGGGCGCATAGACATTGATCCCGCACGCATCGACCTTGAGATAATCGAAGCCCCAGTCGCGGAAGAACAAGGCGATGTCCTGATCGACATGCCCGTACAGCCCGATCTCCCGTTCCGCGGTGGTGCCCTCGGGCAGGTTGGGGGAATGAAGGTCATAGGCCTGCGAGCAGGCGTTACGGCCGATATCGCTGTAGAGCCCGGCCTTCAGCCCCATCGCGTGCAGCCGGTCGGTGAACGGGCGGAAGCTGCTGTCGCCGCCCTTCACCTCTGCCGAGGGGAAGATGCGCGTGCGGATCAGCAGCCGTCCGTCGGCGGTGCGCCGCTTGAGCCACCAGCCATCGTCGACGTTGACGTAGCGATAGCCGAGCCGTGCCAACCCGCTGTCGACCAGCGTCTGCGCCGCGCCGAGCACCTTCGCCTCGTCGACCTCGGTGCGGAACGCGTTCCACGAACTCCAGCCCATCGGCGGGGTTCGCGCCGCCGTGCGCTCGGGCAACGTCCAGCGTCCGGCGGGGGCGAGCGGGTCGGGCGCGGCACAGGCGGGGGTCGAAGCGGCCAGCAGGGCCAGCGCAGGCAGGGTCAGGCGCGGAAGGCGCATCGCGATTTTCCTCGAACGGTCAGGCGACGCAGCGCGCCAGATAGCTATCGTGATCGGGCAGCGCGGCGACCTGGGCAATGATCGCGTCGCGCATCCGGGTCAGTTGCGCGTCAAGCGCCGGCAGCGGTGCCGTATCGGCGACCGGGTGATGGCGGCGCGGGATCATCCCCTGCCCTGCCAGCACCGCGACCCAATTGGCTTCCTTGAACAGATCGTGCGGCTGTTCGACGAACACGCCCTCTTCCTCGAACAGCGCGAGCCGTTCGGCGAGCGAGTCCGGCACGGTCATCGCGCGGCAATGCTGCCAGAACGGCGTGTCGTCGCGCGCGGTGACCTTGTAATGCGCGACGATGAAATCGCGGACGCGCTCCCACTCCGTCGCGATCATGGCGTTATACTGATCGACGACACGCGCGCTGATCCGCCCGTCGCGCGGGAACAACGTCATCAGCTTGGCGAGCGCGGACTGGATCATGAAGATCGAGGTGCTCTCCAGCGGCTCGACGAAGCCGCCGGCCAGCCCGAGCGCGACGACGTTGCGCACCCAAGCGCGCCGCCGCCGCCCGGTGGTGAAGCGCAACGCGCGCGGCGTCGCATCGTGATGGCCGACCGCGTCGCAAAGCTGCGTCGTCGCTTCATCCTCATCGAGGAAAGCGTCGCAGAAGACATGGCCGTTGCCGGTGCGATGACGCAGCGGAATGCGCCATTGCCAGCCGGCGGTGCGCGCCGTGGCGCGGGTGAACGGTGGCAGCGGCGACAAGGCCGGGCTCGGCAGGGCCAGCGCACGATTGCAGGGCAGCCAGTGGCTCCAGTCGTCATAGCCCGTCGCCAGCGCACCTTCGATCAGGACGCCGGCAAATCCCGAACAATCGAGGAAGAAGTCACCCTCGATCTCGCGTCCGTCGGCCAGTCGCAGCGCGGCGATGTCGCCGCTCTCCGCGTCCCGGCGCGCCGCCGCGACCTCGCCCTCGACGCGCACGACATCCAACCGCTCGGCATAGCGACGCAACATCGCGGCATAGAGCGTGGCATCGAAATGATAGGCGAATTGGAGCGGCGGGGCAGTCACCTGCCCTGTCGGCTGGATCATCCCGAACTTGCCGGCCGCCGCTGCCTGCGCCTCGGCGCTGTAAGCGAGCAGCGCGCTGGTGCCGCCGTCGGCGCGATGTCGGAGCCAATGCTGGACGAAGCCGATACCGTTGAGATCGCTACCGATCGCGCCGAACGGGTGGAAGTAGCGGTCGCCCAGCCGCGTCCAGTCGACGAATTCGATCCCCAGCTTGAACGTCGCCTCGGTCGCGCGCAGCACGTCCACCGCCGACAGCCCAAGGATGCGATGAAAGCTCTCGATCATCGGGATGGTCGCCTCGCCCACCCCGACGGTGCCGATCGCCGCCGATTCCACCAGCGTGATCGTGCGGCCCGGCGCGCCCAGGACGCGCGCCACGCATGCCGCCGCCATCCAGCCGGCGGTGCCCCCGCCGAGGATCACGATCCGCTGCATCACGGCGTCTCATCGTGCGGGAGCGGGGCGCGCATCGTTCAGAACTTCGCGCGGACGCCGAACTGGAAACGACGGTCCTGCTCGAACCAGCCGCCGGGCAGATATTTGACCGGACGGCTCGGGTCTTCGTTGGTCGGCCCGCTAACCTGCGCCTCCATGCGGATCTTGGTGTTGAGCAGGTTCGAACCCTGCAGGTTGAACTCGAGGTTCGGCGTGATCGCGAAGCGCAGCGAGGCGTCGAGGAAGCCTTCCGACTTGTTCCACACCGGGAAGCCCAGGCAGCAATCGTTGACCGAGTTAAGATAGCGCGACCGCCAGTTGTACGCGACGCGCGCACCGAGCGGTCCCTTTTCATAGAAGAGGATCGCGTTGAGCGCGTGATCCGACATGTTTTCCAGCCGGTCGACCTGGATCTGCCCCGCCAGCGCGGAACGCGCGACCGTGCTGTCGCCACCTACGGTATCGACGACGAGGTTGGCGTTCTTCACGCCCTTGTTGAAGATGCGGGTATAGTTGGTCTGGACGCCCAGTCCGTCGAAGGGCTTGGGCAGAAAGTCGAAATAGCGCTGGAACGCCAGTTCGAAGCCGTAGATCGACGCGCCGTCGCCGTTGGTCGGCCCGGTCACCACCACATCGCGCGTCACGCCATTGTTCTCGATCGGCACCGAGAAGATGCCGTTCTGAATATAGTCGTGAAACTTCTTGTAGAAGGCGGCGGCGCTCAACGAACCGATGCTGCCGTCATATTTTTCGATCGACAGGTCGAGCTGGTCGGCGCTGATCGGCTTGAGGCGCGGGTTGCCGGCGGTCGCGGTATAGCCGTAGCGCAACCCGGTCGGTTGTCCGTCCGGCCCGAGGATCAGATTGGGATTGCCCTGCCGGATTTCGCTCTGCGGAACGAACGACCGCTTGAGCACGGTGAAGTTCTTGAGCAACCCGATGTCCGGCTTCGAGATCGCGCGCGAGGCGGCGAAGCGGACGAACCATTCGTTGCCCAACCCGGCGCGCAGGTTGAAGCTGGGCAGCCAGTAATTATGGTCGACGCGCACCGTCGACGGTGTGCTGCCGCCGCTCGCAAAGGCACGGTCCTCGGTCGAGCCCGCGGCCAGGCATCCGGGCGTGACCGCATATTGCCCGGGCTGGAGCGCGGCAATCGCCTCAGGGGTCAGGGGCACGCAGTTGAGGTCGGCCTCGGTGAACGCCACCGCATAGTTGAGCGCACCCGCGCTCTGGTTGCGGATGTTCACCCAGCGGACGCCGACGTTGCCGGTGATGTTGATCCCCGCGATGTCGGCGCTCTCGCCCCCGAACTTCGCCATGACATAGGCCGACTTCGTCCGCTCGCGCACCGACAGCAATTCGCCGGGCGTGAAGCACGAACCTTCGATCTCGTCGGGACGCGAGCAGATCGGGTTCCACGACGAGGAGGCGATCGCGCCGCCCTGACTCTGCGCGGTGGCGCTGAAGCGGCTGAAGGTCTGGCTGGGATCGGCGAGGATATCCGAACGCATGAACACCAGCGGCGAGGTGCCGAGCAAGCCGCCGCCGAGCAGGTCCTGACCGTAGCTCAGCGCTTCCCAATAGCCGGGTTCATAACCGCGGAAACGCACCGAGCCATCGGCATTATAGGTCGGACCACTGGTCAGGAACGCCGAGTCCGCCGGGTTGACGCCCCAGTCGGAGGTGATGCTGGCCCAATTGTAGAGCGACCAGCGATGCTCCTGCCGACGGTTGGCAAACCGTCCGCCGAAATGGATCTCCGACAGCCACGGCGAGCCCAGCGCATAGACACCGTCGAGCCGGAAGGCATCCAGTTGCCCCTCGCTGTCGGTGATATGGTCCATCGCCGAGGCCGGCTGGTAGTTGCGCGGATCGGCGAACGGCTGGTCGCCGATCTGGTTGTAGCCCGATGGCGACAGCAACGTCATCTTCGGATAGCGGCCGGTCAGGTCGAGCGCGACATCGGCATAGGTGCGCTGGTTGAAGGTGATGTCGTAATTGTAGTTGGTCGCCTTCACATGCTGATAGTCGGCGGTGAAGGTCAGCCGGTCACCCGCCTGCCACGACAGGTTGAAGGCGGCGTCCTCCACGACGCGCTTCTCGCTCGAATAACGGGTGGCGACGTCGATCGGCGCACCGGCACGGCACGGCTGGTTGGCGTGACTGACGTCCGAGTTGAGGCACGGCTGAAACAGCGGCAGGCCGTTGGGCAGGACGCCATATTGGTCGGTCGACCCCGGCACGTAGCGGTCGCCGGTCGCCCAGTCGATCGCCCCATAGCCCCAGCCGCCGCGCGATCCCGTGATGACGCCCTTCTGGAACAGCCCGTCGTCGCGGAAGGTGAAGGGCGTCCCGCCCCCGGCCTCGTTGAACCCGAGCCCCGGTGCGTCGGGCGGCTGGAGGATGCTGGCGTCGGTCCAGACGGTCGAATGGTTGGTGCTCGCCGGATCGACCCACGCCCAATAGCTGAGCGCCTGATGCTCGACCCAGGTCGTGTCATATTGCGAGCGATTGAACTGCCCGGTCGCGACCAGCCGCCCGTCGTTGCTCTTCCACTGCCCCGCGAGCGACACGCCGAAGCGTTCGCGATCGTAATTGGTGTCGGAGAAGCCGATCCCGGACGGGATGTAGGTGGTCTTTCCCGCCTCGTACGTGCCCGGCGCGAACGGCATCATCCGCGGCAGCGTCACACCGCGCGAATTGGTGATGACGTGCGAATAGGCGACGTTGGCGAGGATGCCGAACTCGCCGATCCCGGTGACGAAGCGATTGGAATAGAGGCCCGACAGGTCGGGGGTGGCGCGCTGCGACTTGTCGCCGTAATTCTGCGTGGCGCTCAGCGCGAAGACCTGACCGCTCTGGTCGAACGGCAGGCGCGTGCGCAAGTTGACCGTCCCGGCGATCCCGCCCTCGATCATTTCGGCGGTCTGGTTCTTGTAGGTGTCGACCCCCGCCATCAGCTCGGGTGAGATGTCGTTCCACGAGAGGCCGTAACCGGACGTCGCGGAGAAGGTATCGCGACCGTTGAATTCGGAGCGGACCTGCTGGAGGCCGCGGATCACGATCCCCGATGGCTCCGCGGAATAATGCATCACGTCGTCCTTGGCGGCCGAGCGGATGACGGTCACGCCGGGCACGCGCTGCAGCGCCTCGGCGACCGATTTGTCGGGGAAGGCACCGATATCGGTGGCGGTGATCGAATCGACGACGGTATCGGCGTTGCGCTTCTTGCGCGCGGCCGTTTCTAGCGCCCGCCGCACACCGGTCACCACGACATCGGTGTCGCCGACCGTGTCGCCTGCATCGGCGCCGGCGCCCATCGGCCCGGCTATGGCGCCACTTTCCTGCGCCGCCGCCGCACCGCACGCGGCCACCATTGCCAGCGCGGTCCCTGCCGCCAGTCCGGCACGAAGATGCGTTCGCTTCATCCCCCTATCTCCCCTTTTTTCGGCGTCCGCTTTCCAGATCGCTCGATGATGATGCTTAGAATGAACGAAATACAAAGATTCGCAAGCGATAAAGATATGATTTTATTATTTCGCGCGAAAGCGAAACATTTTAATCGTGCCACAATGATCGAGTTGTGAGCCTTTGGTGATCGAGATGCCGCGCATAGAGCGCTGCGCCATATCCCGGCGCGTGCAGAGGTGTGACCGGCGTCAGCCCGGCACTCGTCAACCCGGCTGTGAAGGCTGCGCGGACGAGCGGTTGGTTGGCGAGCACCCCGCCCGACCACGACACCGGCACAGGCTCCTGCGAGGTGAAGCCGAGGCGTTCGCGCAGACTGGTCGCGAGCAGCACCAGCTCGTCCGCGGCGCGATGAAGGATCGCCTGTGCGGCAACATCGCCAACATCGGCTGCGCGGGATACCAGCGCGGCCAGCGCGGCGATCTGCCCACGCGCCATGCCGTCGGCACCCATGACGCGCTCGCACAGTTCAAGGTCGGTAGCGAGCGCCAGTTCCTCGCGGAACAGGCCGTGGAGCGGCCCGCGCGGAAGCCGCCCGTCGCTCATCCGCGCGAAGGCACCGAGGCCGCGTTGCGCGATCCAATAGGCCGATCCCTCGTCGCCGAAGACCTCGCCCCATCCGCCCGTCCGTGCGCCGCGACCGCCACGCTCGCCATAAGCGATCGAGCCGGTGCCCGCGACGACGTTGATTCCGTCCGCACACGCCAGCGATCCGGCCCAGCCGCATACCATGTCGTTGTCGCAGCGGTAGCGGGCGTGACCGAGCAGCGCGCCGACCCCCGCATCCAGCCGCGGATCGGCAAGACGATCCTCGCCATAAGCGGGAAGGCCGAGAAAGACGTAGGTCAGGTCGCCGGGTTCGACAGCCAATTGGCTGCCGATATCCCTGACACCCTGCTCGATGCGCCGCAGCGCTTCGGCGACGCCGACCTCAAGATGATAGGTCGTGCCGGTCACCGCGCGGGCGCTCACCTCGCCCGCGGCGTCGATGCAGACGAATTCGGTCTTGGTGCCGCCGCCATCGACGCCCAGGTACCAGGCCGTGCTCATGCCTCGACGGCGTGGATCCGCACGCCTTGCACCACGCGATTGACGGTGCCGCTCGCATTCGGGCGATCGGGGGTCAAGCCGAGCGCTTCCGAGACATGCAATGCAAACAGTTGCGCGGGCACGATGAAGGGGAACAGGAGATCGGCGTCCGCGGCGTCGGACAGGCCGTCGACCGCAATCGTCGCGTCATCGCCCTTTCCGGCCGAGATCACGATCACCGCCCCCGCCTGCGCATCGCCGCGCAGTTCCGCGACGATATCGAGATCGTAGCGACGCGTCAGCGGATCGTTGGAGACGAACACCACTGCGAGCGTCCGGTCGGTGATGATCGTCTTCGGTCCGTGGCGGAAGCCGAGCGGGCTGTCGAACGCGGTGACCACCGCACCGTCGCTCAACTCCATCAGCTTGAGCGCGGCTTCGCGCGCCAGCCCGCGGAACACGCCGCTGCCCAGATAGACGACGCGTTCGAAACCGCGCGTCGCCAGATCGGCAACCACCGGCTCCGCGCGCGTCAGCATGTCGGCGACACCCGCCGCGATCGCCGGAACGCGTGCGTCGAGCGCCGCGACGCCGCCGAGGATCGAAAGCGCCGCCAGCATCATCGCGCTGAAGCTCGAGGTCATCGCGAAGCTGCGGTCGTGGGTTTCTTCTGGCAGGACGATCACGTGCGTGCTTGCGCCACCACGCTGCGCGAGTTCGCCTGCCGCGTTGCAGGTCACGATCAGGTGATGCGCATCGTCGACCATGCGATCGACGAGATCGACCGCGGCGACGCTTTCCGGGCTGCTGCCCGAGCGACCGAACGACACCAGCAGCGTCGGCACGTCGCCGCGCAGGTAGAGATGCGGCGCGCTGACGATGTCGGTGGTGGCGATCGCCTCGACCGTACGGCCGAGGTGATGCGACAGGCAGGGTGCGAGACATTCGCCGATGAACGCCGACGTTCCGGCGCCCGTCAGGATGACGCGCAGCTTCGGTTGCCCCAGCAACGGCGCCAGAAACGCGTCGATTTCGGCGCGCGCGGCCTGCAACAGCGCCTGCGTCGCACGCAAGGTCGCGGGCTGTTGCGCGATCTCGCGCCGCGTCCAGCTGACGCTTTCATCCGGGTGGGGCGCGGCGATCAAGGTGTCAGTCATGGGGAAAACAGGCTCCGTGATAGGCATCGAGCGTGGCGGCGACGTGCGCCATCACCAGTTCGGCGGGATCGAGCGTGGTGCCGCCGCCGCGCACCGCGGCATAGGCGGTCGGCAGATACTGACTGAGCAGTGGGAGCGGCGGCGGCGTGTCGCGCAGATTGGCAAACAGCCGCGCCTGCGCTGCCGCGATCACCGGGTCGGGCCAGTAATAGCGGATGCGATCGGAGAGGCTGTATTGAAGCTGGAGGTCGAGCGCGGGCCCGGTCGCATGGTAATATTTGGCCCAGTTCTTCGGCTCGGCGCGCAGCCGGTCCAGCGTCACGGCGCGAAGCTCGGCGCGCGCCTTGGCGGTGACGGTTTCTCGTTCGATCGCATCCAGCGCCCACAATGCCTCGCGCAGCGCGAAGGTGACGCCCGGGCCGACCTTCAGGATCGCGAAATGGTCGCGCACCAATGCCGCGAGCGCGGCAGGCGTTTGGTAATCCGTCGAATGTGCTTCGTAGACCAGATGATCGACCGGCTCGATCGCGCGGCTCAGCGCGACCGCCCGTTCGGGTCGGTAATCGACGACCTTGTCGTGATCGAACTCGACGCCCGGTTGGACGACCGTGGCGATCACCCGCGACCACGCGGCATCGAGACCCGCCGTCCTGAACAGCGTGCGGTGCATGTCGACCGTGGCGATCGCCGCCTCCGGCGTGGTGACCGCCAGCTCGTCGAGATCCTCCGCCGCGCCGCCCGGCACCGGCACCTCGGTGCCGATGATATAGACCGGTGCGTCCGCCTCCGCGCCGTCGAAGGCGTCCTCGGCGGCGCGGCAGAGCTGCGCGGCACGCTCGGCGATCGTCTGCTCCGGCAGCGGCACCGGGTCGTCGGCACAGCTCATCGAACAATCCAGATGGATCTTGGAGAAGCCGGCGCGGACATAATCCGCGACCATCACCTGCGCCTTCGCCATCGCCTCGGCCGCCGGCAAAGCGGTCCAGGCGTTCGGGCCGAGGTGGTCGCCGCCGAGCACCAGCCGCGCGACCGGAAAGCCGACCCTCGCCGCGATCGCCTCGACGAATCCGCGGAAATCGGCGGGCTTCATGCCCGTGTACCCGCCGTCCTGATTGACCTGGTTCGAGGTCGCCTCGACCAGCGCGAACGGCTGATCGACCGCGAGCGCATGGCGTAGCGCCGCCTCGATCACCAGCGGATGTGCGGAGCAGACCGAGGTCACGCCGACGCGCTCACCCGCCTTGTGCCGCCTCACCAAATCCAGAAGAATATGCACGCGCCGCTCCTTTCGCGAACGACCGTCCGTCGTCCGCACACAAGAATTGAACGAAGTCCGCCGAGCCTAGGCGGTGGCCGGCTCCGGCTCGGTATCGGGATCGGCGCTGTCGGGCTCGATCGCCAGCAACAGCGAGGCGGTCAGCGCCAGCACGATCCCGAATGCCTTGAGCGGGCCCGGCATGACGTGCAGCACCGCCAGCGAGATCAATGCGGTGACCAGCGGCGCGCCGGCATTGGCGAGCGGCGCGACGATGATCGCCTTGCCATAGCGGAACGCGAAGACGAGCGTCAGCGCGCCGATCGCGTTGAGCAGCTGGATCGCCGCGGCGAGCCCCGGCCCGTCGAGCCCCCAGTTGATCGGCCGCGTGGTATCGGTCATCGCCCAGGCGACCGGCGCGAGCGCCAGCGCCGCGATCGTCATGTAGACGAAGATGCTTTCCGCCGACATGACGTGGTTCGCCGCCTTCATGAAGAACGCCTGCACGCCCCAGCACAGCATCACCAGCACCGCGGGCAGCAGCCATGCCGCCGACGCCCCTGACGCGCCGGGCGCGAAGTCGAAGGTCGGTAGCGCCAGCAGGGCGAGCACGATCCCCAGCGCGCCGAGCCGCCCGGTACGCTCCCCCATCAGCAGGAACGACATCGCGATCGTTACCACCGGCGACAGCGAGATGATCGGGAAGATCAGATAGGCCGGCCCACGTGCGACCGCGTAGAATAGCAGCATCTGCCCGCCCGCGCCGAGCAGACCGACCGCGAGCCCGTAGGCGATGGCACGCGGCGAGCGATCGAGCCGCCAGCCGGACTGCGCCAGCACCACCAGCGCCGGGGGCACCATCGTCAGCGCCCACACGCAATAGACGAGCGTCTCAGGAAAACCGTGCTGCGGCGAAAGCCCTGAAAACGCGCCCCAAACACCCCATAGCGCGACGGTGACAAGCGCGTTGAACAGCCACGCGCGCCCGGTCATGCCGTCACCGGCGTTGCGCGTACCAGTAGCGCATGGTCGAAGGTCGCGGCGATCGTCGGCTTCGCGCGTGAGGCGGTGCCGAGCGGCTGTCCGCTGAAGCCGTCGACGAGCGTGTAATCGCCCTCGCCCAGCCCACGCAGCGCGATCGGGCCCGACCAATGATCGGCGTAGAAAGCGTAATGAAGGACGCCTTCCTTCTCAATGGCATGAGCCTCGGGCTTGTCGAAGCCGATGTCGTAGAGCCCGCCGAGATAGCGGCCCTTGGGCAGCATGTGCTCGCGATAGAGCGCGACCCATTTGCCCCAGAGCGCTTCCTTGGCCGGGGTCAGGACGAAACCGCCGGGGGGCAGCTTTTCCATGGGCTTGGGCGTGTCCTTCGGCCAGGTGAACTTGGTCGAGGGGATCGCGCCAATGCCATAGGTGGAAGCGAAATCGGCGCCGCCGTCGCTCAGCTCGACATGGTCGCCGGCATAGGGCGCGGACGGCCCCATCAGCGCCTTGAACGTCTTGCCTTTCAAGCGGATCTGCCATGACGACAGCGGGTCCGAGGCCGGGGTGTTGTTGGTGGCGGGCAGGTTGTGGAACGCGAAGCTGTCGCCGCACGGACACAATTCCACCACCGCCTGCGGATTGGCGGCGATCGCCTCGTCGTGGATCGCCTTCCAGAAATCCTGGAGCTTTTCGCTCGATTCTTCAGGGCGTTGGTGACGATGCGCGGGATTGTAGCAGGGCGCGACGCCGTTCAGATGCTGGCCGTCGAGCTTCAGTCCCTCATAGCCCCAATCGACCATAATCCGCCGCACCAAGGCACGGAAATAATCGACCGTCGGCTGGTAGGCTGGGCAAAGCGTGAAGGCATTCCAGAAGGTTACGTTCTGCGACGCGCCGTTGCGATCGAGCAGCAGCATGTCGGCGTGGTCGCGGAGCAGATCGGTGCCCGGGTCGACCGCGAGCGGCGCGAGCCAGAGCCGCGGACGCATCCCATCCGCCTTGATGCGATCGGTGAAGGCGCGCATGTCCTTGTCACCGCGCGGGAATTTTGCCGGATTGAGCTTCCAGTCGCCCTCCGCGGTCTGCCAGCCGTCGTCGAGCACCGCCCATTCGAACCCGAGCGCCTTTGCCTTGGGGAGCGTGCCATATACCTGATCGAGCGTGAAATCCCGCTCATAGCCCCAGGCGCACCAGATCGGACCGTAGCTCGATTCGGGGATCGACGGCGCTGCCATGCCGCGCTCCGCCATCAGGCGGCGATAGGCATCGAGGGGACGGTAATGATCGCCCTCGTGCGCCATCAGGAACGAAAATGGCAGCGTGATCGTCGCCCCGGGCGCAAGCAGGGCGGTCTGATCGCCGCTCAGACCGAGCCGGGTCGCGTCCGGTTGCATCGAGACGGGCAGAGCGACCTGCCGCGGGCTGGTCTCGACATGGCCAACCGCCAGACCGACGTCGCGCCGCCACACCACCGCCACCGGCGTGCCGCCGCCATAATCGGACGCGTTCATCCCCATGAAGTTTCGCTGCTCGAAACCGGGCGCGACCTTCTGGATCCAGTCGCGCCGATCGGGATAAGAGGCGCCGGCGAAGGTCCATGCGCCATCGCGATGCGCGCGCAGATCGTGGGTTGCGACCCGCCAGCCCGACACTGCCAACGGCGCGGTGCCGGTGTTGCGATAGCTGACCTCGTAAAGCGCGAGTCCAGGATAGGCGTCGAGGAAGGTCACCGCGGTCGACTGCTCGACCTGCCCGCCCGCGGTCGCGCGCAGGAGGTGCCGCCGTCCCTTGCCATGCGCGCCGGACACCGGCGCCTCGGTATGATCGAGCAGGAGGAACGTGCCGAGCGGCCGGCCGCTGACGAACAGCGCCTCCGACGTGCCACGCGTCGTGATCGCCTTGCCCCCGAACGACAGTTGCGCCCGCATCGCACGATCATAGTCGATCGTCAGCGTGCCGTCGGTCAGGTGGACGCCCGACGGCGCCGCGGCCCAGACCGCGTCGCCCCAGTCAGGCAGCGCCAGCGTCGCGCCGCCCATCATCAGGCGGGCGAGCAGCGAGCGGCGCGTAACGGGGCTGGACGACATGACGGACTCTCTCCTTTGCGGGCCGTCGACGCTGCGCGCCGCTGGCTCGATGAGAAAGAACTTGCACCAACCGGAGCGGGCGCGCAAACAAAAAGCGCAATGCGAAAGCGCGTTTTCTTTCGTTATGATCGATAGAGGAGAGTGACATGGGGATGATCGCGGCCTTGCTGTTGGCCGGCGCGGCATCGACGAGCGCGCATTATACCGAAGCGGACTTCGCCCGCGTCGCGAAGTTCGACGCGCATTTCCACGCCAATGTCGACGACCGACGCTTTCTGGCGCTGGCGAAGCGCGACCGGTTCGAGGTGCTGGCGATCAACGTCGATTATCCCGACTTCCCGCCGCTCGCGCAGCAGGCCGCGATCGCGCACACCATGCGCGCCGCCGATCCGATCGACTTCCGCTACGCCACGACCTTCTCGATGGACGGCTTCGGCACGCCGGGCTGGACCGAGCGCACCATCGCACATCTGGACGCCGCCTTCGCGCGCGGCGCGATCGCGGTGAAGGTGTGGAAGAATATCGGAATGGTCGCGACCGATCCAAGCGGGAAGCGCGTCTTCCTCGACGATCCGCGCTTCGATGGCGTGATGGCGCATCTCGAACGGCGCAACATTCCGCTGATCGCGCACCAGGCCGAGCCGAAGAATTGCTGGCTGCCGCTCGACCAGATGACCACAGACAACGACCGCGCCTATTTTAAGGCGCATCCCGAATATTACATGTACCTGCACCCCGAGGAGCCGCGTTACGAAACGTTGATGGCGGCGCGCGATCGGTTCGTCGCGCGACATCCGAAGCTGGCGTTCGACGGTGCGCACATGGCGAGTCTCGAATGGAGCGTCGACGAGCTGGCGCGCTTCTTCGACGCCTATCCCAACACCGTCGTCGACCTGGCCGCGCGGCTATCGAACCTGCAGGTCCAGTCGAACGCCAACCCTGCGAAGGTGCGCGCGTTCTTCGTCAAATATCAGGATCGGATCCTGTATGGCACCGACCTGACCGACAGCCCGCCCGATCCGGCGGCACGCGCACAAAATCCGCCCGCGACCAACGACTTCGCCAAGGAGGCGGATCGGGTCTGGCGTGCCGACTGGCGATATCTGGCGACCCCGCTTTCGCAGCGCGTCGAGGCGATCAACGCCGATGCGGTCGGGCTGAACCTGCCGCGCGCGGTGATCGACAAGATCTACTGGCAGAATGCGCGACGCTTCTTTCGTCTGAAGGGTTAGGATGAGAGGACATCCACTTCAGCCGTCATTGCGAGCGTAGCGAAGCAATTCAGGGCGTCCTTATCCGGCCCTGGATTGCTTCGCTACGCTCGCAATGACGAAATAAGTTGAAGCTATCAGGTCCTGATCTCCCGCCTACGTTTCGCCGTGGGTGACAAGGGGGGCCGATTGATTCCGGGGCCCGAGCGACATCGGGCGTCAGTCCGGGTCAGGCAATGTGAAGGCGGAAGCCGAGGCGGTCGGCGGCCGCCTGCATTCCCTCGGGCGCGGTATCGTCGATGACGAGGTCGTCGATCTCCGCGACGTTGAGGATGCGGTGGAGGCAGACGCGGCCGAACTTCGAACGGTCGGTGACCGCGATGACCTGCCGCGCCGCCTTCACCATCTTGCGGTTGAGCATCGCTTCGGGTTCGTAATGCGTGGTGATGCCGCGCTCGATATCGAAGCCGTCGACGCCGAGGAACAGCTTGTCGACGTGCAGATCGTCGAGCGCGCTTTCGGTCTGCGCGCCGTAGAAGGCGCGATTGCGCCGGCGCAGCGTACCCCCCAGCATCACCACCCGGATCCGCTCCTTGCGTGCGAGCGCGGACAGGATATCGAGATCGTTGGTGAGGACGGTGATCTCCTCGTGATCGGGCAGATGATGCGCGATCTGCAACGTCGTGGTGCCGGAATCGAGCACAACCGAATCACCCGGCTGCACCATCGCCGCCGCCAGCGCGCCGATCCGCGCCTTCTCATCGACATGGCTGGCACGCTTGGCCTCGACCGGCGGCTCGGCGATAACGTTGACGGCATCGGCGACGATCGCGCCGCCGTAGGAACGCTCCGCAACGCCGCGTTTTGCGAGGAAATGCAAATCCTTGCGGATTGTCTGCATCGAAACGCCGAACCGCTCCGCCAACGGTGCCACCTGAACACTGCCGCGTTCACGCACCATGACACTGATCTGCTGCCGTCTGCCGCTGGTGTCCCGAACCGTGGACATGTCACCCCTCCGTGGAACAGCATCCTTATCAGCGCGCCCGCCCCGCCACAATATCACTCCCGCTTTCGTTTCTTTTCCATTTGACAGCGATGCGAAGCGAAAGATACCTGTCCGCAATGTTTCGCATTAATTGCGATAGATCGGGAGAGTGGCCATGATGCATCCGAACCGCTGGCACGCGACCACCCTGACGGGGGTCAGCCTCATCGCCTTGCTGGTGGCGGGTCAGGCCGCCGCGCAGGACGCGCGCCCGTCGGTCGATCCGGCGCAGCGCTCCTCGACCGCCTCGCCCGATCCGCAGGCGATCCTGTCCGATCCCGGCCAGCAGCCCGGCGAAACCGGCGAACCCGCCGCCCCGACCGAGGTGGTCGTGCGCGGCGTCCGCGGCAGCCTGTTGCGATCGATCCAGGCCAAGCGCAACGCGGACACGATCGTCGATGCGATCTCCGCCGAGGAACTCGGCAAGTTCCCGAACCGCAACGTCGCCGAGGCGCTGGCCAACATCCCCGGCGTGACGGTAGGGCGCGACGGGCGCGGCGAAGGGCGCGACATCACCGTGCGCGGGCTCGGTTCGAATTTCGCGATCACCACGCTCAACGGCCGCATCCTGCCGACCGACGGCACCGACCGCTCGTTCCAGTTCGACGTGCTGCCGTCGGAGATCATTTCGGGCGCCGAGGTGAAAAAAGCGGTGCGCGCCTCCGAGCTGGAAGGCAGCATCGGCGGCAACGTCGACCTGCGCACCGCCCGTCCGCTCGACCGATCGGGCTTCCACGCCTCGGCAGCGGTCGAGGGCCAGTATAACGACCTGGTCGACAAGGGCGGTTACAAGCTGAGTGGCGTCGTCAGCACGACCTTCGCCGACGACACGATGGGAATCCTGCTCGGCGCCAGTTACAACAAGTACAAGTTTCGCACCGACAATCTCGGCGAATATTCGATCACCGACGGGACCGAGGCGGGCTATGGCATCGATTTCAACCGCGACGGGCGCGTCGACGCCGACCCGAACGGCCCGGCCTATATCTGGCCCGATTATTACAGCGTCGGCTATGTCAGCGGCGAGCGCGAGCGGATCGGCGCGGCCGGCGCGTTCCAATGGAAGCCGTCGAGCAACTTCGAGGTGACGATCGACGGCATCTACAGCCATTTCGACGTGAGCCAGCACAATTACCGCTCCTCCAATTACCTCAACCCGCTCGGCGACGACGGCACGCCGCGCTGGGACCCGGCGTCGATCTCGGTCGATGCGAACAACGTCGTCACTGGCTTCACCAAGACCGACATGGTCGCGGAGGTGCTGACCACCGACGAACCGCGGCAGAGCCAGACGTGGCAGATCGGCGGCCGTGTCGATTGGCGGCCGGTCGAGCAGTTGAAGCTGGCGTTCGACGGCTATTACGGGAAGGCGACCAACAACACCGGCGGACGCAATCGCTTCGTCGTCGCCGGCATCCCCGGCGCCTCCGCGACCTTCGCGGCGCGCGACAACGGGTTGCCGGACCTCGCGATCACGCTGCCCGGTGGCCGCACGCTCGACCAGGCGACCAACGACGATTTCCGCGCGCATTACATCGGCATCCAGGGCCAGGATATCAGCGACGATATCAAGAGCGCGAAGATCGACGGCGAGTATCGCGTCGACAATGGCGTGTTCAAGGCGATCAGCTTCGGCGTCGCATGGACCGACCGCAACAAGGATGTGACGACCGTCGACAACCAATATACGACGTCGTGCAACTATTGCGGCTATCCGTTCACCTTCGGCGCGATCGGCGCGGACGTGGTGAAGCCGGGACGTGCGGACATCCTGCAGAAGCGTCGCGGCAATTTTCCGCGAAACTTCCCTTACTTCGACATCGACACCTATCTGGCCGCCTTGCCGCGCGCCGACAACAATCCCGCGATCCTCAACCCGAACAGCTGCCTCGACGCGAGCGGCGCGACGATCCCCGGGTGTTCGCTGACGCCCTATCCGGCCGGCTATTCGACGCAGATCATCCAGGACGACCTGCCCGCCTCCTACCGGATCGGGGAGCGGACCTGGGCCGGCTACGTCCAATTCAATCTCGAGGGTGCGCGCTGGCGCGCCGATATCGGCGGACGGCTGGTCGCGACCAAGGTTTCGTCGGTCGGCTATGGCGCGTCGATCGCGACGATCATCCCGCGCGCCGGCACGCAGGACAATGCGGTCAGCTTCAACCCGGTCGAGCCGATCACCGGCGGTGGCGACTATCTGCGGCTGCTGCCCGCGGCCAATTTCGCCTATGATCTCAGCGACGGCCTGCGGCTGCGGCTGGCGGCGTCGCAGGCGATCTCACGGCCGACCTTCGCCGAGCTGTCCCCGGCCAAGGATGCGACGTCGGCGCAATCGGGGACGTACATCATCTATGACGCGGGCAATCCGAACCTGAAACCGACCGAGGCCAACCAGTTCGATGCCTCGATCGAATATTATCCGTCGAACCGCCTCGCGCTGACCGCGGCGGCCTTCTACAAGCACATCACCAACTTCGTCGCGACGGTGCCGGTCGATGTCGTCGTCACACCGACCGCGCAGCCGGCCAATCAGGTCCAGAACTTCAATTTCGTCGAATATCAGGTGCGTAACGGCGACAGCGCCGACGTCTATGGCATCGAAGTCGGCGGACAGTATTTCCTCGACAATGGCCTGGGCGTGCAGGCAAACCTGACGTACAATCACTCGCGCGCCACGTCGGGGGACGTCACCACCGACCTTCCCGGCGCGATCCCCTTCTCCGCCAATGGCAAGCTGTTCTATGAGAATCACGGCGTCGGGGCGCAGCTATCTTACACGTTCCAGTCGCGCTTCACCTATGCGCAATCGGGCAATCTCGCCTATCTCCCGGTCAAGGAAGATCCGTATCACGAAGTGTCGGCGACGCTGTCCTATGATGTGACAAGCCACCTGACCGCCTATGTGCAGGGATCGAACCTGTTGGGGCAAGCGATCAAGCGGTTCAACGATTTCCGGAACGTGCCGAACTTCTACGAATATTCGGGCCGGGCGTTCTTTTTCGGCATCCGTGGGCGGCTGTAGGCGGCGCGCCTCGTCGCTATCTTGCCGCGAGGCGCTCGCGGGTGTTTCCTGGTAGCTACTGACCTGCCCCCCTCTTCCGGCTCCGCTGACAGCTAGCTGGCGGGCGCGATGCCGCCGAGGTTGCTATGTGGACGCAGGCCAGTGTGGTCGGTTCGCGCTGCTCGACACCCTCGATGGTCGCTTCGTGCGCCTACAACCGCAACCGCACCGGTCCCGACACGGGCATCCTGTCGATTGCTGGTCAATGGTCGAACGTTATCGCTGTTGCCGCGCTTGCGAGACAATTGCGCGATCTTCACGCCAGCCTCGTGCTCGCAAGGCGTTGCCGCATCGCTCGTCTCCATCTGACGAACTAACCTATTCAATGGTATGATTTCCGGGGAGCACGTCCGCTGAGCCGGCGGTAGAGCAGCGCCTGTCGCGACAGTTCGCCGATCGGACAGCCGTGACAGAGCTGCGGGCGATGTCGGTGACGGGCAGATCCGGCATCCCGGCTTTTAGTGTTTGATCCACCCGGCCTGAGCCAGCGTCCGCCGTCACCCCGGCCCCTTCGACAAGCTCAGAAGAGCCTTGTTCCGGGGTCTACCGTCCCGCAAGAGCATCCGCCGGTGTGCTGGCGGAAAGGTGGATGCCGGAACGGATCCGGCGTGACGGGTGGCGGCTCCAATTCAGCTTTGATGGATCACGCTCGAGCTTCGCGACAATGTGTACGGGTAAGCCGTGCCGGCCTCGATACCGATGTTTGTGCCTGACGTGCCTGCCTCGATGGCACGGCGCCATCGGCGCAAAGCACGACAGCCCCGTCTCATGGGAGACGGGGCTGTCGTGGTATAGATGGTTGCGGGGACAGGATTTGAACCTGTGACCTTCAGGTTATGAGCCTGACGAGCTACCGGGCTGCTCCACCCCGCGCCGAGGTGAGTGAGTGAATGGGTTCATGGGATGTGCGAAGCTGCAATGCCTGGCGGCGACCTACTCTTCCATCGCTTGAGCGATAGTACCATTGGCGCAGAGGGGTTTCACGTCCGAGTTCGGGATGGGATCGGGTGGTTCACCGACGCTATGGCCACCAGGCAATGGAGCCTGCACATGTGTCTTCCCCGGCCGGGTAAGGCGGGGGAGACGGGTTCAAATCGATGCACTGTTATCTGGTTGAGGGTCGATCACCTGTTCCAACGCTGTTGTTGGGGGTGTGTGCTCTCAAGCGCGAATAGGACGATTAGTATCGGTTAGCTTCACGCGTTACCGCGCTTCCACATCCGATCTATCAAGGTCGTGGTCTTCGACCGTCCTGAGAAATCTTATCTCGAGGGAGGCTTCCCGCTTAGATGCTTTCAGCGGTTATCCCGTCCGTACATAGCTACCCTGCTGCGCCGTTGGCACGACGACAGGTACACCAGAGGTACGTTCAACCCGGTCCTCTCGTACTAGGGTCAACTCCTCTCAAATTTCGACGCCCACGGCAGATAGGGACCAAACTGTCTCGCGACGTTCTGAACCCAGCTCACGTACCACTTTAATTGGCGAACAGCCAAACCCTTGGGACCTGCTCCAGCCCCAGGATGTGATGAGCCGACATCGAGGTGCCAAACAACCCCGTCGATATGAGCTCTTGGGGGTTATCAGCCTGTTATCCCCGGCGTACCTTTTATCCGTTGAGCGATGGCCCTTCCACGAGGGACCACCGGATCACTATGACCGACTTTCGTCTCTGCTCGACTTGTCAGTCTCGCAGTCAGGCGGGCTTATGCCATTGCACTCTAACAGCCGGTTTCCAACCGGCCTGAGCCCACCTTCGCGCGCCTCCGTTACTCTTTAGGAGGCGACCGCCCCAGTCAAACTACCCGCCACAGAGGGTCCCTGATCCAGTTTCATGGATCGAGGTTAGACAATAGACAACAACAGGGTGGTATTTCACCTATGGCTCCACACCGGCTGGCGCCAATGCTTCAAAGCCTCCCACCTATGCTACACAGTTCTTGTCCACTGCCACTCTGAAGCTGCAGTAAAGGTGCACGGGGTCTTTCCGTCTAACCGCGGGTACTCCGCATCTTCACGGAGAATTCAATTTCGCTGAGCATGTCCTGGAGACAGTGGGGAAGTCGTTACGCCATTCGTGCAGGTCGGAACTTACCCGACAAGGAATTTCGCTACCTTAGGACCGTTATAGTTACGGCCGCCGTTTACCTGGGCTTCATTTCAGAGCTTGCACCCCTCCACTTAACCTTCAGGCACCGGGCAGGCGTCAGGCCCTATACGTCGTCTTGAAGCCGACTTAGCAGAGCCCTGTGTTTTTGCTAAACAGTCGCTACCCCCCTGGCCTGTGCCCCCCATGAGAGCTTGCGCTGACATGGGGCCTCCTTCTTCCGAAGGTACGGAGGCAATTTGCCGAGTTCCTTCAGGACACTTCTCTCAAGCGCCTTGGTATACTCTACCAGACCACCTGTGTCGGTTTCGGGTACGGTCTATACGGTGGGGCTATTTCCCGGGACAGTTTCGAAGCCTGACCAATCCGTTAAGGTCAGACAACACACACCATCCGTCACACACCACCAGGCTGCGGAATATTAACCGCATTCCCATCGACTACCCCCTTCGGGCTCGTCTTAGGGGCCGGCTCACCCTGCGCGGATTAGCCTTGCGCAGGAACCCTTGGTCTTTCGGCGAGAGGGCATCTCACCCTCTTTATCGCTACTCATGTCTGCATTCGCACTTCCGATACCTCCACGACCCATTACCAGATCGCTTCGCAGGCTTACGGAACGCTCCGCTACCGCGTGTCTTGCGACACACCCTAAGCTTCGGTGCACGTCTTGAGCCCCGTTACATCTTCGCCGCAGGAACCCTTAGCTAGACCAGTGAGCTGTT